>JAUHYU010000029.1 GCA_030426345.1 Bacteroidia bacterium | reverse complement strand
GGAATTTATCGTTGGCGGGATTTCATCATTGTCAAGAGACATGATGCAGGCAATCGCTTCTATGGCACCCGTTGCCCCAAGTAAAGTCCTTTCATGGATTTTGTGGCACTTATAGAGGCATTGGGATGCGCACCAAAAAGTTTTTTGATGGCTTTCAATTCGCTAAGATCACCTGCCGGTGTGGAGGTAGCATGGGCAATAAAAACATCCAGCAAAATAAAGAGTTGGATATAGGTGTTCTGAACAAATCGATGGTATATAACTTTTTCAATAAAACTTTCCGTAGTCAATTTAGGAGTTGTATTTGGAAAGCCAAAACGACATGATGTATTGATTACATCAGATTCAGGCTGGTACAATGCCACATAAATCCATGGCCAAAAGCCTCTAGGCCTTGGATTAAGCTATATCCTTAATTTATCTGATTTTATACGCTTCACATTGAGTGACACATTCTCGGCAAGCTTCTGCGCATTGCTGGCAATGGTCATGATCGTGTTTTTTGCATTCCATAGCACATGTTTCACAAAGATGAATACATAAGCCCAGAACTGGTATTATGGCGGTAGATCCCCTGCTGATAAATATGAGTGCAATCCCACACATATCTGCGCAGTCCCGATCGGTCTGAATGCACTGTACCATATTTTTTACATTTCCTTCGTTCAAACAGGCATCTGCACAAAATTCACACGCTGCTACACACTGCCCAAGTGCATTGATAAGTTGGTCACTATTTTGATTTTTCATGATTTATAAAGGATGAAATAAACATTTTTTCACCTCTATTTCAAAAACTGCTCCATCCCTATTTATACGATTTCTGGTGCAAAGCACACCAAAACGATCGCCTTGGTGTGGATAAGATTACTCAAACGGGGAACAAACGCAACGTAGCTTTCATTAATTCAGAATGCTGATATTCTGATAAATCCATTAGAATCCATGGATTCTAATGGATTTTTATTGGCGTCCAATTGTGGCATGGTTATTACTATACAATAGCAAAAAATATTAGATTTAATATAAATATTATGCTTCCAGTTAACCTATCAGCGTCCAATATAGATTGGACTGATGTTGTCAATGCCCAAGGGGACAATCTTGGTAACATCTTGATGATCGATACCAACAAGGGCCAGGCATCTTATGTAGTATTGTCCTTTGGAGGATTCCTTGGAATGGGCGATAAATACTTCGCCATACCCTGGGAAGCGTTCGCCATCGACACAGCTAATAAACAGTTCATTCTTAATGTACCGAAAGAAAAATTGGAAAATGCTCCAGGGTTTGACAAGGATGTTTGGCCAAACAACGCCGATTATAACTATCTCTTCAATGTATATGCGCATTATGGATATACCCCTTATTGGGAGTAACTAGACATATCGTCAAAAAAAAGTCAGTAATTATTTTTCAGTACTTTGCCTTAAACGTCATGGTAAGTTAGCAGTATGGATCGAAAATCTTTAAATGCAAAATTATATTTGGCAGTAAAAGTTGGCTAAGAGAAGGAACAAGACTCAGATTTCTAATTAAATCTGTTGCAAGCCCTTATTTCAAATCATTTTGTTCTTAGTTTCACTCCGAGAGAAACATCCTGCTCCCAATTTTCGAGTTCTGATTTGAGTTGGTTGGTAATGGTATTTTCTGTACTTGAAAGATCATTCTGTTCTGAAATATCCTCTTCCAGATTGTATAGATATGTATCATTTTTATCTACCAAAAGCTTCCATTTCCCATTTCTAACCACTTTTTGATTTCGGTACTTCCAAAACAATGATCGCTTCTCCGAAGGTTTATTTTCAATCAAAAGCCTTGTAAAATCCATGCCATCCAGTTGAAAATCATACTTAGGCACAACCTTGGATAGATTGATAAAAGTAGGAAATACGTCCATGCTCATGACTTGAGCATCGGTAGTTTTTCCGGGCTCAATGTACCTTGGCCACCAGGCAATCGCAGGTACGCGATGACCGCCTTCCCATAATTTACCCTTATTTCCCCTTAGGTTTCCATTACTCCCAATTTCTCTAATGCCACCGTTATCAGAGCAGAAAAAAACGAAAGTATTCTCCTTCAACCCCAACTTTTTGAGAGTTGTAAATATATCGCCTACTCCTTCATCCATTACCTCTATCATTTCCTTATAGGCTATCTTTTTTTGCTCAGCTGTACCCGTTGGCTTAAATTCACCATTCAGCAAACGCTCCGGCTCGTCATTTCTACCCTGAAATGGATAATGCGGCGATTCATGTGATACGTATAGACAAAACGGTTTGCTTTTGTTCTCTTCTATAAATGAAATGGCATATTTGGTAATCAGGTCCGTCACATAGCCTTCTTCTTCGGTTTTTTCAAGGTCGTGCCACCAATCCGGAATGCCCACACCATCCAGATGCGAATGATAATCGATATTTCCACTCACATATCCCCGAAAGAAATCAAACCCCTGATAGATGGGATTGAAGTCGACATTATAACCAAGATGCCACTTGCCAACAATCCCGGTAGCATAGCCGGCACTTTTCATAAAATCAGCAAACGTCACTTCTTTTATATCCAACCCCGTTTGCCGCGTTTCCCCCTTGGCATAGACCACGCCTTCGATGCCACTTCTTTGCTGGTACCTCCCGGTGAGTAACGCCGCCCTAGTTGGGGAGCAAACAGCACCATTGGAATGATAATCCATAAATCTCAGCCCCTCCGAGGCCATTTTATCTAAATTAGGAGTTTTGATATTTGTATTGCCATAGCAGCCCAAGTCCCCATAGCCTAGATCATCTGCCATGATCAAGATTATATTAGGAGCATCAAACTTTCGAGGTACACAGGAAAACTGGAGGAGCAAAATCGAAAGCACGTAAAACAGCAGTTTCATCTATTTATATTTTTTAGGTTTCTAAATATTGGCAAAATAACCATAATTTTAATTTGCTCCGGCCATGCCACTTTCATGGATTTTAGAGGCTTTTTTTCATGGTAAAACCGATTTTGGCTGTAGAGCGGATTCTTTGTATTTACTCAAAACACGTTGCGCCTGAACTATATGTCTTTGATTGTGATAAATTACAACCCTAAAGGCATCGCCCAATTTCAATTTGATATATTTTGAAATACTGATGGATGACTTAGTCCTATTCAGGTCAATTTTCCTGGATTTATCAAGTAGATCCAAAGTCCTCTTTTGTTGTTCGACAAACCTATCTATCGAAGATATGGACAAGTTACTTCCAATTGGATTTTTGTCCTTAAAGGTTTTCATCTTATTCAACTTTTCTTTTGGAAGCATGCTTTTTGCAAAGTAGTTACCGAGGGTTCCGCTCTTGAATTCCTTCACAAAATCAAACTTACTTTTAGATATCCTGTCCTCAAATTCTGGCAGGTAAAAATCCCCATAAAGATTTAAGTGCTCCATGCACTCCAACGCGCTCCAGCTCTCTGGATGCTCTTTCCAATTAAGTGCCTCAAGAGAAAAAGATTCCAATTTTACCGCATCGTTCAGATTAACCCTTGTTCTTTCAATTAGGTCTGGGATTAAGACTTCTGATTCTATTTTCATTTTTTTACTACAAATGTCGATAGCGCAAATTTCCTTTACATTGATTTGAATCAAGGTTTTTTGAGCCTCGACAATGTTTCAGGAGTCATTCTTAAATAGGCTGCAATATATCTATTCGGTATTTCCTGAAACAGTTGTGGACTTCTTTTCAACACCCGTCTATACCTTTCTGCCGGCGAGGATGTCAAAATATCCCTTTCCCGCTCCATCTGTTGATAGATCATATTTTCCAATATTTTATGCCATAGGGTAAGATTTTCTGGCGATTGCTGCGTCCATTCCATGAAGGCCTTCTTTTTGGCAACTTTGAGTTCTGTCTTTTTAATTGCTTGAATGTAGAGGTCAGAAGGCTCTTCAGTGATAAACGAATCCAGTACGGCGATTATGTTGTTTTGATACCCAAAGCGGATAGTATGTTCTTCGAATTCATCGACAACAAATATCCTCATACTGCCATCAACAATAAAGTAAATATTTGTATCGACACTTCCCCTGACTTTCAAATATTCATTCCGCTTCAGTCTTATTGCTGATTCCCACAAACCATGGCTTTCTAACTTTTCAATAAACTTTTGCCATGTATTCATTTCTCAACGATTTAGGTTCAAACAATTTCTCATCCGGTTTCATGGATTTTTGGATGATTTATACCGCTAAAATTGATGTTTGAAATTTTAGAGCGGCATTTTCATTCGTGTTTTGTAACTTTGCAATTTATCAAAAAAATCAGTGAATGGTTTACCCTATTGTAGCTTATGGTAATCCGGTTTTGAAAAAGCCGGCTCAGGATATTATGAAAGACGAACTTGACGTAAAAGCACTCGCAGCAGATATGTACGAAACCATGTACAATGCCAACGGAATTGGTCTGGCTGCACCGCAAATTGGCAAAAGCCTACGCATGTTTATTGCCGATGCGTCACCGCTGGAAGATGAGGAAATAGGAGAATGGCGGCAGGTATTTATCAATCCTGAAATCATAGAAGAGCATGGAGAAAAATGGGTTTTTGAGGAAGGCTGCCTGAGTATCCCCCACATCCGCGAAGATGTGTCGCGACAACCAAAAGTTAAAATTCATTATTTTGATGAAAACTGGGAGGAGCATACCGAGGAGTTTGACGGGATGCAGGCAAGGATCATCCAGCACGAATACGACCATATCGAAGGCATTTTATTTACCGACCATCTTTCTGCTTTTAAGAAACGACTTTTAAAGAGCAAACTGACCAACATCAGCAAAGGCATCGTAAAGGCGGACTACCGCATGAGTTTTCCCAAAAAGCGATAAGGTTTTGAATGAACTGAAAACCACACTGATCCAAACGGATATTTACTGGCAAGATGTAGATGCCAACCTCGCTATGCTGGAAGAAAAGATTTGGCAGATCGAGGAGCATACCGACATCATCATCTTGCCCGAGATGTTCAACACGGGGTTTTCTATGGAGGCAAAAAACCTTGCAGAACCCATGAACTACAAGACCTTTCGATGGATGAACCAAATGGCCCGGCAAAAAGATGCGGCCATCGTTGGGAGCTACATCGTCAAAGAATCCAACAAATTTTACAACCGATTGTATTGGGTGGCTCCTGATGGCAGCTTTAGCTATTACGACAAAAGCCACCTCTTTCGCATGGGCGATGAGCACCAGACCTTCACCCAAGGCAAACAGCGCTTGATCTACAACTTTCGTGGATGGAAAATCATGCCGCTGATCTGCTACGATCTTCGCTTTCCACTTTGGAGCAGAAACCGCTACGACAAGGCCACAGAGGCATTTGATTATGATCTGTTGATCTATGTGGCCAACTGGCCCAAGCCAAGGACTGAAGTTTGGGATACTTTGCTCAAGGCCCGGTCGCTAGAAAACCAATGCTACACCATCGGTGTAAACAGAATTGGCTCCGACGGTGTTGGGATAGATTATGTTGGAAGTTCAGCCGTTTACGATTTCAAAGGTCATACGCTCAACGAACTTAACGATCAACCCAACCTCCAAACTACCACGTTGAACCTCAAAGAATTACAATCTTTCCGCAAGAAATTTCCTGTCTATCTGGACTGGGATGATTTTGAAATTTCTTGATCTTAACAAATGGAATATATGAATTACTTTTTCGCAAAAAAATGATAGATTAGTAATTGGAATGGTTCAAGCATTCATAATTCACATACTCTGTTGTTATGTAAAATGCCATATCCGTATTGCTACAGACAAGACCCAGGAAAAAGTAATAACTATTCAATCATGATAAATCATAATCTAAAACTCATCTTAAGGAATCTATGGAATAAGAGAGTCTATACTTCAGTCATACTTTTGAGTCTTGCAGTTGGCTTCGTCTGTTCGAATATTCTAATATCATTTCTTGTTTATGAAACAAACACAGATAAGTTCCATTCTAAACAGGACAGGATATTTCAAATGTTTAGTAGTGACCCTATGGGCGGCAATCATCGTGTAGCGTTCATTCCTGATCAACTAAAAAACTTCCTGACAATGAACTATGCAGAAGTAGAAAACATCTGCCAGCTGTACGACATTGATAATATCAGCATAGAGGCACAAGGAAATACATTTCATGATTTGGACGTCTTATCCGTCGATAGTTCATTCTTTTCGATGTTTGATTTCCCAATATCTCATGGGGACAGAAGCAGCTGCCTGTCTTTGGGTAATATTGTGCTTTCGAAGAAGATGGCCATGATCCTTTTTGGTCAGACGAATGTTGTTGGCAACGAAATTGCGCTTCACAACCCTGACACTACCCAATTGTTAACGGTTGCTGCAGTAGTAGACAAACCCGATGAAAACAGTCATCTCAATTTTGACGCACTCATGGTTCATTCTGCATTCCCGAGCAAATGGTGGGGTGGGGCCAGTTATGTTTTGCTCAACAACAATACATCCAAATCTTTACAACAGAAAATCAATACCGACGATCAACGTCCAAGTCTATTGGGGCCTGGAAAATTAGACTACTTTCTAGATCCCCTTGTAAACTCATATTTCAATACAGACAATAATATGAGCTTTATGAAAACAAGAAGCCCCATGTTTATGAATGTGGGATATATCATTTGTGCCTTAATTCTTTTTATTGCAGGCTTCAACTTTATAAACCTCTTCTTACTTTTCTGGCAAGACAGGAGCAAAGAAATTGGTATTAAAAAAACGCTGGGAATTACCCCACAAAGTTTATTCAGATATTCCATTTTAGAGGCTGGTGTTTATATTTTTATTGGCTACCTGCTATCATTGGTTGTCACCTTGCTTACGGTTCCAGTTTTTAATTCTGTTTTTGAGGCCAACTTGTCCCCCGAATATTTTCTGAACATGAAAGTGGTCACTTTGATAGGTGCCGTTTTGTTCGTATCAGGAACTCTGATAGTGCTACTGTCTGTATCAAAGCAATGGAAAATGAAGCCAATAAGCTTAATGTCCAAAGGCACTCACAAGGTTGTCTTCAGCAGAGCCCTATTTACAATTCAATTTGTCATCTCAATTACGTTAGCAATCTGTTCCATTACGATAATTCAGCAGATGCATTATCTGGAAAATGCGCCCTTGGGCTTTAATCGAAATATTATTCAATTAAGTACTCCCGATAAAAAATCCAAAAATATGCTTCCTATCATGAAGCAAAAAATCATTCAGTTTCCTGACGTTAATAATGTAGCGCTCAGTAGTGGAAATCCAATTATTGGAGGTGTGATTGCTCGATATAACTTAGATATGGATAACGATAAATTCTACACCCCTTATTTACTTGGGGGTGATGATGATTTTATAAAAACTTTGGACTTGAAGTTAGTAGAAGGTGAATTTCCGTCGGAAAGGAATGATGGGAAATTGGTCAATCAAACATTAGTCCGCCAATTTAATCTAAAGGATCCAATTGGCAAACAAGTGCCTGGTACAAATGATATTATCAAAGGTGTGGTAGAAGATTTTACTTGTGGCTCGTTCAAGCAAGAAATTCCACCAGTAATCATTTCTTATAACAATAACGGGGGAGTATTATTAATTGATTATAGTGGAGGTGACTTATCTAAATTGCTACTACTGTTACAATCAGAATGGAAAACAGTATTTCCCTATTATCCATTCAACTACCACTTCATTCAAGAGGACATCGCAAAAAAATACACAGAAGAATCGTTCTTCTTTCGAATAATAGTTGCTTTTGCAGTTATAAGCATGATATTGTCGTGTTTTGGGTTATTTGCCCTTTCCTGGGCTGTCATTCAGAGTCGAACTAAAGAAATGGGCATCCGTAAGATCCTTGGTGCAACTTCATTGGATATTGTAAATATATTGACCTTAACATTTACAAAGCGCATCATGGTTGCTTTTATAATTGCCGTACCAATCGGCTACTATCTGATGAATCAATGGCTAACACGTTTTGCCAATAAGATTGAACTAAATGTTTGGATTTTCTCTGAGGCTGTTATTCTTGTGACATTAGTTGCCTTGGTGACACTAAGTTTTCAAACCATAAAAGCCACTATGACAAACCCAATCGAAGAGATTAAGGATGAATAATAAACCGACGTTATAGGATTTATAATCCGCATCTACAAACAACATCACGCCGGAGTCCTTGTTTATATTGTAAATAGACGGATTGCAAATCCTACTATAAATGTCCGACATTGCAATTGATCGAACAGTCGCTAGCCAAATTCTTTACTACTATTCAGTTCATGGATTTTAGAGGCTTTTTTCTGAAAAAATTCCTTTGAGCGCATAAAGCCTTTATGAGCGTACAGCGCAGCAGAATCTGTATGGATTAACTAAATAACGCGAAAATTCGTAAATTTGATTATGGAATGGAGAAATCACATAGTAGCAAATGAATCTGCGCTTTTGGGCAAACCAACCGTCAAAGGCACTAGGATTTCTGTAGAGCATATCATTGGGCTGCTCGCCGAAGGATGGTCAGAGGATCAAATTCTTGAAAACTATCCCAGACTCACTCGAGAATCATTGAAAGCCGTTTTTCTCTATATTCAAGATTGTTTAAAAGACGGACTTCTTTATACGAACGCCTAAAAATACCCTAATTGTTGAAATTTCTCGCCAACGAAAATATTCCGTTCTCTAGTATCACTTACTTGAAATCCGTTGATTTTGACATAAAGTCAATTGGAGTTGATGATCCAAGCATTTCAGATAAGGAAGTCATGAACATAGCTATAAAAGAAGACCGAACGATTATTACTTACGATAGCCATTATGGCGAGCTGATTTTCAAACATGGGTATAAACCATCAGCCGGTGTGATTTTTATCAGGAGTCAACCGAAAAATCAATAGATTAGTAGTTTGTAATAGACATACCGAATCGTTATCCCAATACAACATGAAAATCAGATACACGACCATAAGGTTTTCCCTATCGATAATGTTTCTTGTAAACCTATATTCTTGCAAATCTGATATCGCGAAAAATGAGCGCCTAAAAGTCCAAAAAATCCATGCCGTTGAAGAAGTAAAAACTTCCAAAACTATCGACCATATGAACGGGGTAATATTTTTCTCATTGGACAATGGAATCACTTGGGAAAACAAAAGTGAAGGACTGCCAACTACAATCGGATTGGGACTTGGTGCCATCGCTGTTTCCGACAATCAACTCGGTATTTCCACAAAAGATAAAGGTGTTTATCTTTTTGATTTTCAGAAGAACAAGTGGGTCAATATTCCCACTGACAAGCAAGTTCTTGATAACAATCCCGGGCCGTTGATTTTTTTTAAGGAGGGAATTTATGTTGGAACACAAACGGGCGGGGTGTATTTTTCCAATAACCGAGGTAAAACTTGGACCAATTTAAATATTGGCCTCGACAGTCCAACAATTCGGAAATTTACAGTGATAGACAACAAACTTTATATAGGAACGAATGCAGGCTTTTATTCTTTCAATGAACTTCAAAATACCTGGGAACTTGAATATGGAAATGGTTCGCTCCAAGTCAATGGGATAACTGAGTATGACGGGAACATCTATCTCGGAACAAATAAAGGCCTGTTCTTCTCCCCAATAGGGGAAAAAGAATGGAAACAAACCTTAGATGATCGCACATTGCACAATATTAGTTCAGATGACCATACGATATATGCGATGACTTACAATGTGCTGCTATCATCAACAGACAAAGGCCTAAATTGGAAAAACATTCAAGAGGGTCTACCTGCCGAACTTTATACATTCAACATCATCAAAAACGGAAAGTATGTTTTTGCCGGTCAATGGGACGGAGTTTATAGAAAAGATGCATCAAACCAAATTTGGAAGTCATATAGTAACGGATTGCCCCCAGAATTTGCCATTGCCAACATGAAGGTTTATAAAGGGATGATCGTGGTAAGCGGCAACCAAAGGAAGCTTAAAGAAGGAATGACAACAAATAAATAAGCGGTAAAACACACATATATATAACTACTCCATCGTACTTTATATGGATTTTACCGCCTTTTGAAGATCAAAAAGCCTCATTTTTCCATGAGTCTATTTGAAAAATACCTGAGAGAATCCATGGATTTTAAAGGCTTTTTGGGCAAAAAATCCTTTATTGAATCTATTAGGGTTTGAGCATCAGCGCATCTCCACCACAGTGATCCCAGCGCCTCCACGGTCGGCATGCTCGTCGTTGCAGGAGCGCACTTCCTTATAGGACTTCAATTCTTCCCGCACCAACTGCCTTAAAATTCCATCGCCCTTTCCATGGATTATGCGCACATTCAAGGCTCCGAAAAGTATGGCATCATCCACAAAACTAGCTAGTAGTCCCAAGGCTTCTTCGGCTCTTTTCCCTCGCAAATCCAGGTCATGGCTAAACTGGGCTTTTCTCCGATTGATGTCGATGCCCTTGATAGAAGACCCACTTTCGCGATCCAGTTTTTTGGCTTCCCCTTTCGACACCCGCTCCAATCGAGATAGTTTTATCTTTGACTTCAGATCCCCCAGCATGACTTCTACGTCCTTTTTGCCGACCTTGATCACTTCTCCGATAGAATCCTGACCCTTGATGCGCACCAAGTTTCCCAGCTCGATAGCCCCACTGATCACCTTGATTTTTGGTTGCTTCTTCACTACCTGCTCCACCACGATCTCCCGATCAAACTTGCGCACTTCTTCCCTTGACTTTTGGGTAGCTTTTTTCTCCGCTTTGTTTTCCTTGATCTCCCTGATCAGGTTTTCAACTCGCTGATTGGCTTCTTTGAGCAGCAATTTAGCTTCAAGTCTAGCAGCATTCAGGATTTCCTTTTTCCGCTCATCGAGTCCTGATTGAAGTTCTTTATAATTGAGAATCGTCTTTTCTAACAAACTGTTTTGGCTCGTGAATTTCTTGCTTTGTTCTTCGAAGTTTTTCTTTTCTTCCTCCAGTTCATTGAGCAATCTATCCAGCTCCACGGCATCGGTTCCAACTTTCTTCTTTGCTGATTGGATGATAGATTCTGCCAAGCCAATTTTTCCGGCAATCTCCAAAGCAAATGAACTTCCCGGTTTGCCAATTTCGAGTTGGTAAAGCGGTTCCAGCTTTTTCACGTCATAGCGCATCCGCCCGTTCACGAGTCCTTCGCGAGCATCTGCCATTTTTTTCAGGTTATTATAATGCGTGGTAATAATGCCCTTGCTTTTTGATTTGGTCAATTGCTCCAGAATCGCCTCTGCTATGGCTCCACCAAATTGTGGATCTGTTCCTGAACCAAATTCATCTATCAAAAACAAAGTTCCCTTTCCGGCATTTTTGAGCAGAAAATCCATGGATTTCAAATGCGAACTATAAGTACTCAAGTCATCCTCTATCGATTGTTCATCGCCAATGTCAATAAAAATGTCCTTAAAAACCATGATTTTTGATCCCTCAAAAACGGGTATCGGAAATCCGCATTGATACATATATTGCAACAAGCCAACAGTTTGCAGGCATACAGACTTCCCTCCTGCATTCGGCCCGGATATCAGCAAGATGCGCTCGTAGCCATCCATCCTGATCGTCAGCGGAATAATTTGCTTTTGTTGTTTATCAAGGGCTTGTTTCAAAACAGGATTCACAGCCCCGAGCCATTCCATTTTGCCCTGGGTATCCATTTCCGGAAGCCTTGCCTCAAACCTCATGGAAAACAGAGCCTTTGCTTTGATTAAATCGACAATCCCCAAAAACCGATGCCCAAAGGAAATAGATTCTATATGCAATCTTATTTCATCCGTCAATGTCATAAGGATTCGGATGATTTCCCTTTTCTCTTTGTAGCCCAGCTCTTTCAGATCATTATTGATTTCCAAGACTTCAGCAGGTTCTATAAAAATAATACTCCCTGAAGCCGAGGCATCATGGATGAAGCCCTTTAGGCTCCGTTTGTGTTCTGACTTGATAGGAATCACCAGCCGGCCATTTCTGACGGTAAGCGAGCTGTCTTCCGGAGTCATGTCAGCTTTACTGGTTTCGCGCATCACACGATCTAGCGTTTTGCGTGCAATGACTTCATTGTGATGGATTTCGGAGCGAATTTTTCTCAATTCCGGTGAGGCACTATCCCTGATCTCTCCTTTTTCATCAATACAGCTTTCTATTCGCTTGACTAAATTTTTATCAATTTCAAGCTTTTGGGCAAGCATGGAAATTTCGACATATTCCTCTTGCTTATCATGTAAAAACCCATACCACTCCATGAGGGCCTTGAGAGTTCTGTGCACATCTGCGACTTCCTCAGTTTCCAAAAACGCCCCTTGAACCTTTGCCTTTTTCAGTAGCAGATCCACTTCCGGGTAGTTCAGAGCAGGAATATTTTCTCCGGCATTTATCATGCTCATGTATTCCGCAGTTTGGGCACAGAGTTTCCCGATTAAACTTTTGTTAGAAGTAAACCTTATTTTGCCAACATTATTCTCCCCCTGCTGACCGGAGCAATTTTTTTTGAGCCAATCACGGATTTTGTCAAAACCCAGCTTTTGCTCAATATCATGGGGATAAAGCATATTTTTAGCTTATTCTTCTTCTTTATCGGGTGTAGCTTCCTTGGGAACAACCAGTCGTTCTTCCAAACTCAAGCTGTCAGTAATGATGGAATAAATATCATTGAGCTGATCAATATCATCGAGATAGTATTTAAAACTTTCTCGATATGTCGAGTCGTTCATTTGATGTTCCTCGTAGAGTTTCTTTTCGTAATAGTCATAAATCACTTTCGCAGAATCTTTTTTTAATTTCAAATCTTTCACTTTGGATTCCAGCAGGTATAGGTCTTTCAAGAAAACTGCCATTTGTTCCTTGGAATACAACCCATCAGGGGTTTTTGCTTTTTTCTTCGAGCAAAAGGTGCAAAGACAGATACAGAGAATTAAAAAAATATTTTTCACGGGTGAAAATTACTTAAATAAGTCCTAATTTTAAAGCTCAATTAGGTACCAATGAAGGATCTGGTAAAAAAGCTAAGAAAGTATCAAATCCAAATTCGAAAGGCCATCAACAATCAAATGCATGGTGATTTTCACTCTGTGTTTAAAGGGTCCGGTTTGGAATTTGATGACGTACGAGCATATCAATATGGAGATGATGTAAGAACCATTGACTGGAATGTTTCAGCCAAAGGCCACGGTACTTTTGTGAAAACTTTTAAAGAAGAAAAGGAACAAACAGTTTTTTTTCTAATTGATGTAAGTGCCTCACAAGAAATTGGAAATCCCGGCCAACAAAAAATTGACATTGTAAAAGAGATTTGCGGGGTATTGTCACTTTCGGCTGTACAGGAGCAAAGCCAGGTGGGCTTAATCTGTTTTTCTGATACGAAAGAAAAATATGTAAAACCGGGGAAAGGCGAAAAACATGCTTTCAGGTTTGTGGCTGATTTATTGGACTTAAAGCCAAAATCACTTAAAACAAACATTAGTAAATCCATCCTTTATGCACTCAATCTCATCAAAAGAAAAAGTGTATTGATCATGATTTCCGACTTTATCGATGAAGGTTATGAGCATAATTTAAAAGCTCTTGCGGCTCAGCACGATCTGGTGGTAATCCACATAAGTGACAAGCGGGAAACACAACTCCCAAGGCTTGGCATCGTGCCATTGCTGGATAAAGAAAGTAAAAAGACAATTTGGACAAATACCAGTTCTTCTGGCTTCAGAAGCCAACTGAAGAAGACTTTTGAGGAAAACAGTGGAGTACTGGAACAATTTTGCAGGAAGCATCGGGCCAATTATGTCAATATTTATACGGACGAGGATTACGTACCAAAACTGATAAAGCTATTTAGGGTAAGGAATAAATCTAGGAAAATTGCATAGTAAAAGGATAGCGCAACTTGCCATACTATTTTTCAGCTTTCAATTTTGTATGGCGCAAAGTATTTCGCCAAAAGGCAGTTTTATACAAAAAGAAGTAAAGATTGGTGAGGAAATTTCCTTTTCTCTGTCCGTTCGGTATGACAAAAACCTCAATGTGCTTTTCCCTGACAGCACTTACGCTTTTGGAACATTCGAGTATAATTCAAAAACATATTTTCCAACTAAAACGGATAGTCTATATAGTTTAGACAGCGTCGTATATCAACTATCCACTTTTGAAATTGATTCGATTCAATACCTCCAACTTCCAGTGTTTGTGTTGAAAGATAGTGACAGCCTTGTTTTCTTCTCTTCAGTTGATTCCATCGCATTAGTTCAAGTAGTCACTGAAATACCCGAAAAACCCGAAATGAAAGCCAATACTGATATGGTGGATGTCCGAAAAGCTTTCAATTATCCATACCTGATTATCGGACTTGTTGTCGTTTTAATATTGGGAGGTATTTTGATATTGTTTTTCGGAAAACAAATACTCAGAGCTCTGAAAGTGTATCGTATGCAGCGTATTCATAAAAAATTTATCACCAAGTTTTTCAATATGATGCGCGACGTTTCTGGCAATAACCCCAGCAATACGACAGAGCATGTGCTGGTGTATTGGAAAAATTATATGGAGAAGTTGGAAAAAAAGCCTATTTCTAAATTGACAACGAAAGAAATACTTGTTTTGCACAATGAAACAGAACTGAAGGATAACCTAAAATTGATAGACCGAAGTATATATGGTGGGGAAAAAGGCAATGATTTGTTTACCAGCTTCGATTATCTGATGAAATTTTCCATAGAAATTTACAATCAAAAAATAGCAGCGATAAAAAACGGTTAATCTTATGCCAGAAGTAAGCGAGTGGTTTTCTATTTCTTGGTTTTACCCTTCAACTTTCCAAAATTTCACTTGGGAGTATCGGTTTTTTCTTGTCCTTTTATTAGCGATCCCTTTGGTATTTATTTTGAGATGGCTTCTTGCCATTCGGCAAAAGCAAAAATTAACGATTGCACTTCCTGAGAATAGAATTAAGTCAGATATAATCAGTTTGCTCCGTTATATCCCTGATGTTTTATTTGCCGCAATGACAGCCCTGTTGATTGTCGTTCTAGCTCGCCCGCAAACCAGCAATGAAAAAGTGGAGCAATGGACTGAAGGGATAGATATCATGTTGGTCGTAGATATTTCACGCTCCATGACCATTCAAGACTTCCGCCCAAACCGCCTCGAAGCTGCCAAGAAGGTAGCTAAAGGGTTTATTGAAGGTAGATTTCAGGATCGAATTGGAATCGTAATCTTTTCCGGAGATGCCTACAGCTTGGCTCCACTTACCACAGATTACAAACTATTAGATACATATATTGACGATATATCCTTTGATAAAATTGAAGCATCAGGCACTGCCATTGGCAGTGCGCTTGCAGTTGCTACTAACAGGATGCGAGAATCTGACTCTAAATCAAAAGTTATTATTCTATTGAGTGATGGAGATAATACTGCCGGAAATATCGACCCTATCACTGCGGCAGAGATCTCGCATGCATATGGCATTAAGATTTATTCTATAGGTATCGGTAAAGATGGTAAAGTTCCTACTGGAAAAAATGTTTTTGGGCAGACAGTGTACAGTGAAAATACGCTCGATGAAACTACACTCCGAAAAATTGCAGATATCGGTGAAGGGCATTTCTTTAGAGCCTCTGACAATCAGGCTCTGGAAGATATATTCCAGCGCATTGACACATATGAAAAAGCCGAGATAAAAGAAAATAAATTTAAGGATACCACAGACTATTATCAGGTTTACTTGAAATGGGCCATTATACTTTTCTTGATTTGGATTGGGCTAAAATCGACGTTTGTGAGCAATATTCTTAGGGACTAGTCAACCCGTATAATCTCCAGAACCGTATTTGCATTCCTTATACCTTTTATTGACTTTGACTTTCCAAAAAGGGCCATTTTTCCATGAAATAACACACTTCACTCCAAAGTTGTGCCGCCATCGAGACCAACCATTCTTGTTTGGGGCTTGCCCTTTGGGGACAGCTAGGTATTGAAATCCCATGCCCCGAGTTACCTCCTCAAAACACTGATTGCCTGACAAGGTATTTTTTGTATCATTTTTTATAATATACTTAACAGGTTTAGCGTCCTTGTGCTGTTTTTTTGGATCAGGTTTTGCATCAATGACCGTATTTTGTGTGGGGAAAGGTGGTTTGGTCTTATCCTGAGCAAGGACGTTATTTGTCAAACAAAACACCGACAATATCAAAAACAGAAAAATCCTATAAAACAAACGCCTCATCCATGAATTATTGAATGAGGCGAAGTTACTAAAATATCCATTAAGTTGTCAAACCTGAAATTTTAAAGCGAGTCTCCTATACATATCTAGAGCTCGTCACCAACGATCTGAAAATCATTTTCAAAATCATACAAGGTTAACCTTCTCAGACCAAAATACGCAATCCAGAAATCCTCCAATGATTGGATATATTGAGCTTTTGCCTGATCCTTTTCTGTAAGGGCAATGTTCATATCAGTAATGGCGATCTTGCCAATTAAATATCTATTTTTTGTGATGTCATATCTTTTTTGTGCTATCTCATCTGCAACCTTGGTAATTTTAATTTGATCCTTAAGCATTTCAAACTGACGCACCTGAGTTAGCACTTCTTCGTCAAAGTTAATGATATCTTGGGCAACGGTATATTCCACTAATTTTTGGCTGGCTTCAGCGGTCTTTACACGTGATTTTCTTCTCCCCCAGTCCATTAGTGGTATTTCAAAACCCAGACTCACAATCTGTTGATCTCCTGGATCAGTGTAGAGGTCACGAGCGGGGGCGTCTCTCACTGTATTGTTGGTCAATCCGACTCGGGCAAACAAATCTGCAGAGGGCCCTGTATCTCCCTTTGCCTGTGCAATTTCTGCATCAGCTTCCAACCTCCTCCGCTCAAAGTTAATATTCTCCGACCTATTAGCTCGCGCTTGGATCAATGCCGTTTCCTCCGAAACATCAAACGTAGGAATTTCTTCGGGAAGGATCAGTGGTAAATCTGCAACATCTGTCAACCCCACCCATGTTTTCAATCTCAGATTTCTAGTTTCTATGTCCAATTGAGCCTGAGCAACTTGTTGCTTGGAATTCATCAACTGCAATTCCAGTTGTAATAATTCATTTTCTGCAATTTTGCCTAAATTATATCTCCCTTGGGCTATTTTAAAAATAGTATCATTATTGGCCACGTTCTTTTCCGCTATCCTCAGATTGATTTGAGAAAGCACAAGATCGAAAAACCTGCGTGTTGTATTCAACGAGATATCCTCTAGGTTTTCAATATATTCACGTTGCGATTCTTCATATCGCAGTGGCTCAATTTTTTTGTCCCACTTTAATCTATTGTACTGAAAAAGTGGTTGAACAAGGCCAATTTCAAATGGAGTGCCACTGTATTGGTGGTATTTTTCCAATCCAAGATCATCATCCACCAAAAAATTATCAAACCTATTGATTCCGGAATTAAGAAAAATTCTTGCTCCCGTTGGGGCAAAAGGCTGCTGAAGCCTGAGGTTAATATCCGAATTATTATTCTGAACGGCTCTATATTGAATGGTACCATCTTGCTGTGGGACCGGGCTATATGAACTGTTGTATCCCGGTAGTGTGCCATCTATTCCAAGTTGAGGCTTATAATTGGATTTATAGCTTTGGAATTGCCAAAACCTATTTTCCCGGGTAGTGGATGCTTGTTTCGATGCGATAGATTGCTGTCGGGCAATGTTGATCATTTCCTTCAAGGAATACATCCTTAGGGTATTGTTCTGAGCGTAAGTATTGCCAGTAAACAATATAGTTAGGGCAATTGCTAAAAGTAATCTATTATTCATGTCTCAAAGAAGTTATTGGGTCCTGGTCAGCTGCTCTTTTTGCCGGGGTAATCCCAAAAATCAATCCGATGGTAGCTGCGACGCCAAAAGATAATAAAATTGATGTAAAAGTTATAACGGTGGGAATTTCTGCAAATTTAGAAACAAGTACAGCAAGCACAATTCCAAGAACAATACCAATCAATCCCCCTGATATAGAGATCATTACTGCCTCAAAAATAAACTGTGTCACAATATCTAATTTTTTTGCCCCGATTGATAGTCGCAGTCCTATTTCCTTAATTCTCTCCAAAACAGAGGCAAGCATAATATTCATAATACCAATTCCTCCTACCAACAAGGAAATACCAGCGATGGCTCCAAGGACAAAATTGAATATCTGGTTGGTACGTTGCTGTTGTTTCAGCAATAACTCAGGTATGGTTATCTGATAATCTACCACATTATAGTGTCTCCTTTCCAATACCCTGGAAATGATTTCTGCTACCGGATTTAGCAATTCTGTTTGATCCACCTGAACAACTAGCTTATCTATTTGATGGTAATTCTTGGGCGCAGATGATGATTCATCAGACTCTGCGGCAACGATAACCACTCTACCTCTACTTGATGTATTGTTCTGTTTTAACATGGATTTCGTAACCAAATCTCGATTTTCATATCGAATTAAAACTGTCTTGATAGGAGCATACACATCCATATTAAAATCCCTGATACCAAGCTTGGCAATACTCGATTCAGAAATGATCCTCTCCTCAAGCACACCAATTATGGTAAGCCAATTTGGACCACACTTGATTGATTTGCCAATAGGATCTTCAGTAGGAAAAAACTTGGTACGGATAGATTTACCAATAATACAGACAGGTGCTCCCTTGATCAATTGCTGTTTGTTGAACATTTCCCCCTCCGCAAGGTCAAAGCTTGTAAGCTTAAAATAATTGGGTTCAACTCCTACTAATTTAGCTGATCTGCGAATTCCACTTTTTATTATGTAGGTTTCCAATACAATCTCAGGACTAAGACTATTGACAGAAGGAACCACTTCTGCTATTGCATCTACATCTTTCAATGAAAGTCCTGGGGAAAATTTCTTTTTTTCCTTACCAGTAGCCGAACTAGACTCTGCCAAATTTTCCTCTTTCTGCTCAATAATTGGCTCAATTACAATATTATTGACACCAACCAATTTTATTTGTTCCAGAATTTCCTGCTGAGCGCCATTCCCTATGGCAAGCATGGCAATGACCGCTGCAACACCAAAAATGATTCCTAGGGCGGTGAGGATAGAACGCATTTTATTTGCGAAGACTGCCTCTATAGCTATATATAAGTTTGCTAATACTCTTTCAGACATGTTGCGAAGTTCAGCTTAATATCAGATTAATTACTTTGACCACTTCCGGCACCTTTTCTTCTCTGGCTAAACTTTTTCATCTGCTCCGCTGTTACCTCACGCGTAGTGCCATCGGGCATGGTGATTGTTTTGGTTTCTGATTTATTTGCCTCCTTTTCTTCTTCCTTGTTGGATCGCTTACCATTCAGCGAAGCCAATAATTGGATATCATCATCTTCCATACCTGACGGAATGGAGAGATACACTTTATCATCAGTATTTAGTCCTTGTTTGACAATGGCTTCGTTGCTATTTGTTTCACCTACTTCCACTTCTTGTTTTATGACCTTCAATCCGGATTTTTTATAAACAAAGGCTATAGAATCATTTTTGCTATGCAAACTTTCCAGTGGAACAAACAAAGCAGAATCTGTTTCATTGACTATAATCTTGTTGGAGGTTGTCATAGATGGGCGCAAAAGCTCATCAGTTCCTTCAATTTCAATGGTTGCCTCAAATACTTTTGAATCAGAATTGGGACTCTGCTCCCCAACATTCGCTACTCTGAGCACAGTACCCAAAGCTTTTTTCTCAGGAAATGCATCTAGCCCAATTTCCACGTTTTGACCCGCCTTTATTTTTCGTACATCTACCTCATTGATATAAGTCTTGGACAGCATTGTTGTAAGGTCGGGTAAAGTGGCTACCACAGGATCCCAAGTACTCATCCCGGAGCCGGCCTTGATTGGCTTGCC
Organism: Bacteroidia bacterium; assembly: GCA_030426345.1. Taxonomy (GTDB): domain Bacteria; phylum Bacteroidota; class Bacteroidia; order Cytophagales; family Cyclobacteriaceae; genus JAAUQL01. The sequence continues at coordinate 31,349 of JAUHYU010000029.1, read as the reverse complement.
ATCATACCCCTTATGATAAACCACCATTCCGGGTTCTGGGGCCATGATTTGAAATGATTGAGCCAAAGTGAGCATTTCATCGTATTCCTTTTGTCTTTTTCTTCTCTCAGCAGCTATTTCTGCCATTTTAGCTATATTTTGCCTTAATTTGATTTGATAGTTTTGCGTAGCCTGTTCGAATGCACGTTTTGCCTTATCCAAATCAATTTCCGCTTGTTTGATCGTGGCAGGGGGCTCAAATTGTGATTGGTCTAATTTTATCTGCATTTCCTCGACAGCATACTCCAGATTAACCAATTCATCCCTCGCTTGTCTCATCTGTAAGGTTGTATCAAGCTGCACTTGTATATATTCAGACTGTTTTTGTTCCAGTTCTAATTGCTCGTCTTGAAGCTTAGAATTAAATTCGGATTTATCCAGAGTAGCAATCCAGTCACCTTTTTTAACTAAAGTTCCTTCATCAATTATATCCTGAATGCTAACACTGTATATCCTGAATTGCCTTAGTCCTGCAGGCCCCATGATCTTCACAGAGTTTTTCGCCTCCAACTCTCCAGTAGTAGTGATATCTACAATAAATTTACCGTTTGCAACTGGAACAACAATTTCATTTGTTGCAGCATCATCTGCTACCCTGAAGAACAGAAAACCCGATATGACTACCGCTACCGCAACCAAGCCAATAATAACTTTCTTTTTCATGAATACACTCTTTATTTCTTTTTTTGTCTTACCAAACTCATGATCTTCAATGAAAGATCAATGGTGTACAACAAATCTACATAGAGAATATGTAGATTTTCTGATATTAGCATCTAATTTTGCATTTTTAACGCCTAGAACAAAGATCAATTTGACGTACTCATCAAATTGATGGATAGATGGGTAATTTAGGCGATAAATTAGATGTTTCGTAAATTTCAACAGTATAATATAATACTTTTAATGAAGAAAATCATAAGTTTTGTTCTGAGAAAAATTCCACGGAAATACATCCAATACTTTAGTCATCATGTACTCCGAGTCGTGGCTGTTTTTTATGCCGGCGACAAAGTACAATGTCCAATTGATGGCAGAAAGTATCGAAAATTTTTACCTTATGGTAGGCTAGATTCTCGTCCAAATGCCCTTTGCCCCAGCTCGCTTTCACTAGAGCGTCACAGGCTGATGTGGCTTTTTCTAAAAAACAAAACCAATTTTTTTACTAATAATCTAAGTCTGCTCCACATAGCTCCGGAGTTATGCTTCATCAAAATATTTGAAAGTATGGAAAACCTAAACTATATCAGCGGCGATTTGGAATCGCCATTGGCTAAGGTTAAGATGGATGTTCATGATATTCCTTTTGAGGAAAATAAATTTGATGTGGTTTTTTGTAATCATGTCATGGAGCATGTTGCTGATGACATTCAGGCCATGCGCGAAATATATCGTGTGCTAAAACCGGGTGGTTGGGCGATCATTCAGTCGCCTGTTTATATGGATTTGGAAGCCACTCTCGAAGATGCCTCTATCACAGACCCAAAGGAACGTGAACGGCTTTATGGCCAGAATGACCATGCCCGCAAATATGGTCGCGACTATGGCAACCGACTGAGAAGCGCTGGGTTTGCTGTGACTGAAGATGATTATTTGAATGAACTTTCTGCAGAGGACAGGAAAAAGTTCGCATTGCCTAAAGAAGAGATTATTTATTTCTGTGAGAAAAAATAAATAGTTTTCTGATCATATTTCAATCATAAAACGTCTTATCAAAATCATGGAATTCTGACTGTTTTAGTATGATCCTTTTTACAAAACCCTTGATAAACCCCAGCCCATAACCGCAAAGTTGCACTAATGATGCCCAAACCGAAAGTATTCCAATCCATGGATTTTTGGCCCTTTTTGTTGCATCTACAAGGACACAAAGCAGGTAGATGACCGTAGGCCAAAGCACCCAAAACTGTTGGTGGTAAATGGCATGGGGAATTGACAAAACCTGATACACCACAAAAGCTGCGGGAAAAAAATGCAGTAATTTTAACGATTGGGGATGGCGCTTGTACAGATTAATTCTCGCGATTCCTGAATTAAAAACCTGCTTAAAAAACTTCTTGAAATCCGTGCGCCTCTTATGGTACACAAAACATTCGGGGATCAAAAGGGTCTTAAATCCATGACCAACAATCCGGATGCTCAAGTCAATATCCTCACCAAACCTTAGCGCCGCAAAGCCTCCGGTTTTTTCATATACCTCACGGGAAAACCCCATGTTGAAACTGCGCGGATGAAACTTCTCCACCGACCTTTTATTCCCTCTGATGCCGCCCGTGGTAAAAAGCGACGTCATCGCATAGCTAATTGCCTTTTGCAGATTGGTAAATGAAGGGTGCTCCCGATCTGGGCCTCCATAGGCTTGCAGTCCATTAATTTCAGCCTTCAAATGTGTCAAATATCCATGAGGAATAATGCAGTCGGAATCGAAAAAAACAAAGAAATTGGCTTGAGATTTTTCACAGCCATAGTTTCTTGATTGTCCGGGACCGGAATTTTCTTTATAGAAATATTTGATGGAAAGTTGATCTTGAAATGTTTCTACAACCTTGTCGGATTTTTCAGTTGAGCCATCATCAACCACGATCACGTCAAACGCGTTTTCAGTCTGTGGCACCAAACTATCGAGCAATTCTTGTAGTTCGGCAGGTCGATTATAAACCGGGATAATAATGGAAATATCAGAAGCCAACCTTTTCGATTAATAGATATTTTGTGTCTTTTTCATTGGCCATCGTGTACATTTCGGCGAGAAATCCTGCCAAAAATAGCTGTACCCCAATGACAATAGCAAGGAGGGAAAGATAAAATAGAGGCTGATCCACTATGTCGCGAAAGGCTTCGTGATTGTAAATACTCCATATTTTTTGGATGATGATATAGGCCGCGATGATAAATCCTGTCATGAAGGAGAGCGTACCCAAAGTCCCAAAAAAGTGCATAGGCTTTTTCCTGAATTTGGAAACAAATGTCACGGATACCAAGTCCAAAAATCCAGTTATGAACCGCTCGAAGCCAAATTTGGTTTGCCCATATTTTCTTGCCTGATGAAGTACTTCCTTCTCGCCAATTTTACCGAAGCCATGCCACTTGGCGATCACAGGAATGTAGCGGTGCATTTCTCCATAAACCTGAATATTCTTCACCACCACATTTTTGTAGGCTTTCAGCCCACAGTTGAAGTCATGTAGTTTTATGCCTGACATCTTGCGCGTCACCATGTTGAAAAATCGCGAAGGAATGGTTTTGCTGATAGGATCGTACCGCTTTTTTTTCCACCCCGATACAATATCGTAATCTTGCTCCGTCACCATATTGTAGAGTGCCGGAATTTCATCCGGATTGTCTTGTAGGTCGGCATCCATGGTAATTACCACTTCACCAGATGCATGGCGAAATCCCGTATTTAGGGCGGCAGATTTTCCCTGATTTCTGTTGAACTTTAATCCCTTCAGGTTTGGGTTGACGGAAGAAAGTTCGACTGTTTTGGCCCAGGTGCCATCTGTACTTCCGTCATCAACAAGCAGGATCTCATATGAAAACCCATGCTTTTCCATCACGCGACTGATCCATGCATTTAGTTCAGTCAGGGATTCCTCCTCATTGTAGGCAGGAACAATGACCGAAATATCCATTGTTTTTGGCATTAATTAAACTTCTAAAGTAGGGTTGTTTTTTTTCATAATGGCCACAACGATGAGCGATAAAATAAACCCGGCTATCAACATGCCAAAAACTGCATACACAGGTATCAATTCAGCAGACATGAATTTTCCGGCAATTTCCACAGCTTTATCAATTTGGTCATCAGTCATCCCTTGCTCCTCCATTTTTTGTATCTGCAAATCCTTAATCTTCTCCAACATCGAGTCATCCACAAATTTGATATATACATAAGAAAAAATACCTGAAAGTGCTCCACTAACCAAGCTAATGAGCATTCCAATTTTAATTCCCTGACCCAGCGACATGTATCCGTCACCACCTTCCATAAATGCCCTGAACGCCAGCACTAAGCCAATTACCAAAATGACATAATTGACATATCCTAGAGCTTGATTTGTTGCCAAATCAAGGAATTGCAATATCATTCCATAGACAATAAAGATGAGCCCGAAGATCAATCCATATCGGAGGCCAACTTGCGAAATTGTTGCTTTTTCTTCCATAGCTTAAAGTGGTTAGGGGTTTATTTCCGTAAAATCACGGAGATAATAATAGTTAAAAATAGACCAATAATGGATTTTTTCAAAAAGTCATCCAAAGCTAGGTCAAACGAGGTTGTCGTCTTAACTCCGTCAAGGGCATTTTGAAAAGTATCCTGATTCATGGTTTCTATAAGGTTTTCCTTGTTTTCTATAAGCAAAGCCACCCTTCCCGCAACATACTCCGGCACCATACCTGTGTCTACAATCGAGGTCATAATCAAAATAAAAAGGGCCGATATCAAGGCTATACTAAGATAGTTGATCATCCCTACCGTCATACCTTGCCAAAAATGCAGCTGCCGATCATTGTATCTATCCCGAAATTCCTTCGTCGCAAAAAAAGTAAAAATGCAAATGATAATGGCGTCAATAATCTTGATATTGGTGAGTGGATCCAGATCAAAAAAATAAAATATAAGAAACAACAACACCAAAAATCCCCCTCCGATAGCACCGTATTTCAAAGGGATCGCAATTAGCTTATTATCCATGAAATAAATAATTATACAAATGAATTGAAATGTGATTTGCCATTGTTCACTACTCCCAGCACTTTTCCTGTTAGCGTTTGACCCAGCATTGGCGAATTGGATGACTTGGAATAGTTAGATTTTGCATCATATTTCCATGACACATCCGGGTCAAAAATCGTGAGGTCGGCATGCTCCCCTTCAGCGATTTTTGGGATTGGAAATTTCAATATCTTCCTTGGGTTGGTTGTAAACTTCTCAACCAAGGTAGAAATATCCATTCCATTTAATTTTTGTAAAACTGTAGGAAAGAATGTCTGCAAGCCAAGCATGCCAAAATCTGCGTGGTCAAATTCCAGCTTTTTCGATTCCTCATCCTGAGGCGAATGCGCCGTAACGATCACATCAATATTCATGGAATTTAGACCCTTTTCAAGAGCAGCAACATCTCTTTTGTTGCGCAAGGGCGGGTTCACTTTGTAATTTGTATCGTAGTCCGACAATACAGAATCATCAAAAATCAGATTGTGTGCCGCTACATCGCACGTCACATTCAGGCCCTTTTTCTTTGCCTTGACGATTTGCCTCAGCGCATGAGCTGTGGATATATTTGAAAAATGAATGCGCCCTCCTGCATATTTTAGCAATTCGATATCCCTATTTACCATGATTTCCTCCGCTAATCCCGGCATCCCCTTCAGCCCCAACAGAGTGGACGTTATACCTTCGTTCATCGTGCCAAAAGCTGTCAGATAAGTATCTTCCGGGCGGTTCATCAGCAAGCCATCAAACTTCTGAAGGTATTGCAATGTCTTCAACAAAATGTCGGTATTCCAGATTGGGTTTTCGCCATCAGTAAATGCCACAGCACCGGCAGCATGCATGTCGAGAATTTCTGTGAAATCCTCACCTTTACAACCTTTGGTCACAGCCCCGAGCGGATAAATCTGCGTGACGCTGTTTTGGTTTTTTGACATGAGGTAACCCACATCATTTTTAGTTTCGATGCAAGGATTGGTATTTGGCAGCAGCACAACACTTGTAAACCCGCCTGCTGCGGCAGCCTTCAACCCTGAATTTAAATCCTCTTTGTGCTCATATCCCGGATCATTAAAATTTGCCCGCATGTCAAACCAACCCATGGAAACCATAAGGTTTTTGCTTTCAATAACTTTGGTCGCCTTAGGCTCTGTAGACCCTATGGATTTGATCACGCCGCTATCCGAAATAAAAACATTTAATTTTTGGTTGTGGTGGGGTGATCCCGGGCTCAGGATCTTGGCAGATTTTAAGAGGATACTCATGTTATAAAAATCTAATTAACAGCACTTCAGCCAATAAAAATATCAAGGACAAAATTATGGCGTATTTCCATAAAGGTACGCCAAATTTATTTTTTTTAACTTCATTTAAGAAATTGTCACTATCATTTGCCGCAAAAAGCATCACATTCTCATCCCCAGAAAAACCTGCCTTGATTTCTTCCATGGACATCTGAGCTAGGTAAGATTCAGATTTGTCAAGGTTAAAGGCCAAAACGGTCTTTTCTTCATTCTCCCTTTTCAGGGAATAAAATCCCGGATTCATGGAATTTTTAGGCATTTCAAGCACCAATTCATTGGCATTGATCCGTTGGTTTGGGATAAGTTCTGATTCTTGATTGGTCAATTTAAAAATGTCTTTTTTATTGAGGCTATCAATCTTCAGGTGGATCACAGGGGAGTTGATGCTATAATAGGGAGCCTCAAAAGTCCGCTTGCTTATCGCCGCCATTCGGTACATCACAGGTACAAAAAGCGCATGTCGATGGAAATTGGTAAACCGATCTTCCAGCGGAGAAGCAAGAATAAAAATTGTTCCATTTTGATTGAACCCCGATAGAAAAGGCAGATTGTTGCGCAGCCTAAGCAAATCCATTTGTTGTCCATGCCAAGAAAAAACCGTTTTCGCAGTTGGCATTTCTATTTCCTCATCGGTGTTTTCAAAAATATTTTCATAAAACGGATTGGCAAGGTCAGGCATGGAAACTGAGACCATTGTAGTATCTTGCTTTACCTCTTTGACGGAAGGAACAAAACTCAAATAAGACATCACATCCGGGTTATTTCCCGGAATGACAAATAGCGAACCGCCCTCATCCACATATCGATTGAGTGCCATAGAAAGTGAATTATCGATCTGTTGTAAGCCATTGAGGATCACCAAATCCACTTGCCCGATCAAGCTATAATCTGTATTGGATGCCCTTTGGGAAGTATAGTTAAAAAGCTGCTTATTTCCATAAACAGTACCAACGGACGACTTTGTATCACCATTGTTGATTTCCATAACATTAATTTTCTGCTCCAGCTTTAGCACAAAATAGAAGTCATTGTCGAACGTGACCGGGTAATCTTCAAAACTGATCCGGCATTGATTGATTTTTTCGAGATTGTAACCAATTTCGAAATTCAATTCCTTGGTTCCATTGGCCGGAATGCTCACCACCGAGCTGGCAGCTTGAAGCTCATTGATAAGTAATTTTACAGGGAGATTTGATGCATCCTCATCTCCGGTATTTTTCAAAATGACATTTAGCTGGTTTTTTTCATTAGCCAGCAGATATGGACTTGAAAGATAAATACTATCTACAAAAATATTTTTGGTTGCATCAAATGAAATTGGTGAAACGAATACTTGATCAGCCGTATCCAATCTCCATTCGTCGGCGTTTCCAATAGTCGATCGTTGAAAATCTGATATAATAAAAACATCCTTACTCTTTTCTGATTGTCGGAGCGTATGGCTTTTCAATCGAGTATAAGCTTCAGGAAATGTCCGTGAAATAGTGCTTTGCTTCAGTTCTGTAAGCAGTTCCTCAATCTCATCCTTGCTTTTCAAGGTGTTAGAAAATGGCGCAAAATCATTGGTAAGCAACTTGTATGAAGTATTGGTAGGATACAAATCCAGAACTTTTGTCACATAATCAATCGCCTGATTCAAACCGGTAGCACTACTTACTGTCCGATTGGACATGCTCGCCGAATTGTCCAGATAAATATAAACACTTTCTGCTTGAGGGTTTTTATCCTCGCTGGGCAAAAATGGCTGAGCAAATGCCAGAACTAAAAACGAAAGAAAGAGCAATCTTGATAACAGAATAAGATAATGCTTCAGTTTTAGCTTTTGACTCGTGGATTTCTTGATGTTTCTCAGAAATCTCGTATTGGAAAAATAGATCTTTTTTGCCCTTCTAAAATTAAAAAGATGGACAATGATGGGAATGGCAAGTGCAAAAAGGCCAAATAAAAACTCTGGATAAAGAAATGTCATCAGCCACAAAAGTAGTAAAGAATGCTTAAACAGGGATCATGCATGGAACATCTTCTTGGAGAAATATTATTAGATTTGTTATAGGCACACAGGGCATTTACTCACCAGACCCACGTTATAAACATATTCTTTTAATTTGGTGCCTTGAGATTGGTTCTGGCACTCAAGAATGCCTACCATGGATTTGAAATAGATTGTATGTTAGAAAGTGCTATTTTCATGAGATTAATTATTATTTTTATAATTCGTTTTATAAAACCGGCAAATATTTTTGCTATCCCATACCTATTATTATGAATAAGAAAATAATCATCTCAATCTCCGTCATCGCTGCAATTGTTATTCTCTTGTTCTTAAAATTTGGAGGAAGCACTACCGACGACTCTGAAGTCCTGACAGAAGTAAAAAAGGGAGTTTTTAGGATGGAAGTAACTACAGCCGGCGAACTCGATGCCAAAAATTCTGTGGAAATCATGGGCCCTGACGGATTGAGGCGTGCGCAAATTTGGCAAGTTAAAATCAATGACATTGTTGATGAAGGGACTGTTGTTCAAAAGGGTGGTTACATCGCACGTCTCGATCAATCTGAAATAGGTGATAAAATCCAGAAGGAAGAGACAGATCTGCAGCAGACAATGTCGCAATACACCCAAGCAAAACTAGATACGGCATTGCAACTTAGAAAAGCCCGCGACGAACTCATCAATTTGAAATTTGATATTGAGGAAAAAGAAATCATATTAAGCCAGTCACAATTTGAGCCTCCTGCCGAAATCAAAAAAGCGGAAATAAATGTCGAAAAGTCCAAACGTGCTTATAACCAAGCGGTAGAAAACTATCGGTTGCAAAGCGAAAAAGCAGTCGCAGAAGTCGATGAAGCTGCTGCTAAAATGATGGACGATCAAAATCAGCGTAATTTTTTAAGAGGATTAGCAGAGGAATTTACAGTAACAGCACCCGAGCAGGGGATGGTGATCTACAAAAGAGACTGGAGAGGACAAAAGCAAGGTGTTGGGGCAACCATACAACCTTGGGATCCTGTTGTGGCAAAATTGCCAGATTTAAGTAGAATGGTCTCTAAAAGCTATATTAACGAAGTTGATATAAATACTGTAAAAGTTGATCAGCGGGTAGAAATTGGACTGGATGCATTTCCCGAAAAGAAATTGACAGGTCAGGTGCTAGAAATTGCAAATGTCGGTGAACAAAAGCCAAATTCCGATGCCAAAGTATTTCAATTGCTCATTGAAATCAACGAGTCTGATACGACGCTCCGGCCCGGCATGACTACAAGCAATACAATTGTTTCCGGAGAGGTGGCAGATGCATTGTTTATCCCTGTCGAATCCTTGCATTCTCAAGGGGATTCTATATCATTTGTCTATAAAAAAGATGGGCTAAGTGCTACGAAACAACAAGTTTTTTTAGGCCAATCCAACTCGGACGAAGTAGTCATATTGAAAGGGCTGAGTGAAAATGACATGGTGTATTTATCTGATCCTGAAGGAATGTCTGAAAAGGAAATAAATATGTTGGAGGATTCTGCAGATAAGCTCGCTTCAGAATAAAGGCGTTATGAATCAGAGAATTTTAGCAAATTTCAATATCGCACTCGATGCGGTTATGGCCAATAAATTACGGTCACTGCTTACCGGCCTAGGAATCATTTTTGGTGTGGCGGCAGTTATCGCCATGATGGCCATCGGATCTGGTGCTCAAGAAGAGATATTGGAACAGATAAAATTGGTAGGAGTTAATAACATCGTTGTTACGCCAATTATTGAGCAAAAAGAATCTGAAGTAGAAGAAGGAGAAAGTGATCAGGGCAAGGAGAAAAACCTTTCAGCCGGACTCACCCTGTTGGATACAAAGAGTATTGAAGAGGTGATTCCGGGCATAGAAAAGTTAAGCCCCGAAATAATAATTGATACATATATCATGAAAAATGCCCGGCGCAGAAGTGCCAAGCTTGTTGGGGTAGATAATAGCTATTTTGATATTTCCGGTTTTGAATTAAGTGAAGGAAAGTATTTCAATGAAGATCATGTTGGCTATGGAAAACCCGTTTGTATCATTGGCAAGAGCATCAAAGCAAAATTTTTTAGTAAGGAGAATCCGATTGGCAAAAAAATAAAAGTTGGGAGTCATTGGCTGAAAGTGATTGGGGTTTTGGAAGAGCGGCATATTTCTAAAAAAAGCATTTCTAATCTGGGCATCCGAGACTATAACATGGATGTATATGCTCCCTTGCAAACAGTATTGATCCGCTATGAAAACCGGTCTTTGGTTACTGAAGCAGCAATAAAAATGTTTAGCCGATCAAATCCTGAAGACCGTGAAAAATCCCCAAACTATCACCAGCTTGATCGATTGGTGATACAAGTTTCAAAAACTGATCAGCTTAATGGAGTTGCGCAAGTATTGTCAAAAACACTGAAGCGAAAGCACAAAGGTGTCGTGGACTATGAAATTACCATCCCTGAATTACTGCTAAAACAGCAACAGCGGACTAAAAGTATTTTCAATTTTGTATTGGGAGCGATAGCTGGAATCTCCTTGTTGGTAGGAGGAATTGGTATTATGAATATCATGCTGGCATCTGTCTTAGAACGCATCAAAGAAATAGGCCTGCGCATGGCAGTAGGTGCAAAAAAAGCAGATATCACCTATCAGTTTTTGATGGAGGCAGTAATGATCTCGGTATCAGGTGGCTTGGTCGGTGTGATTCTTGGAAGTGCGATTGCCATTGGAGTGTCTGAAGTTGCTGATATACCCACTATACTCAGCATTTTTTCCATCATTCTATCATTTGGTGTGGCTGTGTCCATTGGGGTTATATTTGGCTATACCCCGGCAAAACGTGCAGCAAATCAGGATCCTATCACCTCATTGAGGTATGAATAAAAAAATAATTAGAATGGTTCGGTGTTGATCCGCTGAGACTAACCACCCAATTCACCAATCAAGCGGATAATCCCCCCCATCTCGTTGAGTGTAGAGATGTTCAGACTGGTTTTGACATAGGACAATCCTCTATCTTGAATGAGCAAATACTCATTCATTCCATCATTTGAGTTTTTATAAAAAGTGAAACTTTCGTTGTTGGATTTTGTTCGCATCAATACTTTGAATCCCTTCAGGTTATATCCAGATATGAAATTTTCATAGAAAGTTCTCTGCGTGTTTTTGCATTCTACATAGATCACATACTCTATTTTTTTGATATAATCAATTTTTTCGGAGCTCTGAAATCGCGGATCCTCAGCAATTGATTTGAACATCTCTTCGGTCACTTCATAATAGTCGCAGTGATCCACTGATTTGTGAACATAGTCTATTATATGGTCTATCAATTCCCTGTTTTGAGATTGTGAATAAGCTTGAAGCAGAAGCAGATGTAAGAGGAAAAGAAGGATGAATTTTTTCATAGATTATTATTTTTGCGGTTTGTTTAAATGTGACAATGATTTATAAGGCATCGAAAAATCCATTCCTTTCTCGGCTTTTTTCAATCCGGTTTCTAGATGAGTAGAAATGGAATTCAAGGCCATTTTCGTTATTTCCAACGATCGATCCACCTCGGCCTGGGCCATGGATTTTTGGGCCTTTTTTTGTTGGAAAAACAACGCCGCGGCAAACAACAATATTCCGATCAAGCTGGCCGCTATCCAATACGTTCTTTTTCGCTTGGCCTTCTGGTTAGATTCTATTTTTTGAAAAAAGGTTTCTTTGGAAAATGGTGAGCTGGCTGGCAGGCTTTGTGATTCGGAAATCGTAAAAAGGGCCTGAAAATCCATGGATTGCTCATTGGGATTTTCACAAATCAGTTGCTTGAATTCTTCTTCTTCTTCTGGGGTCAATGCGCCCTGAAGAAATTTATCCTTATAATCATCAAATTTTTTATCGCTCATTTTCGATGGTTTTTATTACAAATTTTCTTGCTCTGCCTAGATAAACCCTCAATGTTGGAATCGGCATTTCCATTATTTCACCGATTTCTTGATAGCTATATCCTTGGATATCCTTCAATTCGATGACCATTCTTTGCTCAAGTGGAAGCAGGCCGATCCTCGTTTTTATCAACTCTACCATATCGAAGTTTTCATTTGGAATATCAGCTTGAATTGTTGTGTCTTCCGCATCCACATTCAATAGTTGCTTCCGCTTTCTCAATGTATCTATACAATGGTTTTTCATTGTTCGCATGGCAAATGCATTTAAATTTTCCTCCCAACGAAGATGATTCCTTTTATACCAAAGTTTTTCCAGGACATCATGTACCGAGTCTTGGGCATCTTCCCTGTTTTTGAGCATCGAATAAGCAAATTTGAATAATCGTTCCTGCAACGGATTTACATGGTTCCAAAAAACACCTTTATCCATTTTGGGATTGATCGTTCATCATTGTAAAAGGTTTTAAGCAATACGCATGGACAAGGAAAACATAACAGAAGCCTGCAAATTAATTTCTCACAAGTGGTATTATTCCGAAATTTGAATTATCTCTGACCATTGTAATTTGGGATTTAATTTCCTCAAATTCTCAATTTTCGTCAATAGAATTTAGGGGGGGGATCCTTATGTGATTTTTTTCACCGAACTCAGGGTTGGAAGCATATTCATTGTCTTGTAACTAAAGAAGAATATTATTTTTCACACTGTGAATAATGAAAAATTCTGCAACATATCTGGCGGTAATTATCTCACTGTATCTCATTTCGTGTTCAGTCACTAAGAACAACGTAGGGGCAAATCCCAGTTCTACAGGGGTTGTTGACAGCGGATACCATCAAGTTGATTCCAATCAACCCAATCATTCGATAAGACCTAATGAGGATAGAGAGTCAAATATATCTTTAGCCGATATGCTGCGTAGATTTCCCGGTGTCAAAGTAACTGGAAATGGAAATAATGTGGTTATCATAGTGGGATCAGCGGCATCATTTCACGCAAGTTCAGCTCCACTTTATGTGGTAAATGGAAGATTCGTTAACACTTATGCCCAAGTTGTGGCCACTGTTTACCCAAACGATATTAAGTCAATCAATGTATTGAAAGGAGCTGATGCCTCCATTTATGGTGCCCGGGGCGCCAATGGAGTGATCGTTATCATTACCAAATAGCTCCTTCTCGCTATTGATGCCTTGCAAAACTTCTTGCATTGTGGTGGGACACAAATGCCATACATTTTGCAGACTTGGGTTATGTGTTCAGAACGAAACTATAATCACGGCAACGCAAAAGCCACATAGCTGTCTCCGGCCTTAGTGCCCATTTTGTTGCCACCACAGGCGATGACGACATATTGCTTTCCGTTGACTTCGTAGGTGCTTGGCGTAGCGTAACCTCCTGCCGGAAGCTTATACTTCCAGATTTCTTCCCCAATTGCAGCGTCAAATGCTCTGAAATATTCATCTTTGGAAGCCCCGATAAAAATTAATCCGCTAGCCGTCACGATCGGCCCTCCGTAGTTTTCTGTGCCGGTTATGGGAATGCCTTTTTTAGTTAGCTCTTCAAATTCACCCAATGGAACTTGCCACACTATTTCCCCTTTGTTCAGGTCAATGGCATTGAGTGTGCCCCACGGCGGTTTCATGGCTGGGTAGCCATAGGGATCAAAAAAGCGATTGTAGCCTGTATGGGTAAAAGGTACCTTTGGTTCCTTTTCATCCTTAGAAATGCCCTCATTTTCCATGGTCTCTTTTATTCCTGATATAAAATCAATGACAGCTTCAATCTTCTTTTCGCCAAGATGTTTCAACGCCGGCATCATATTCTTGCCATGGGTTATAAGGTCTTTTATTTCATCCCTTTTATATTTTCTTTCCACACCCATGAGCGACGGATATGTCCCTCCGGTATTGCCCTGCCTATTCTGACCATGGCACATAGCACAATTAGCCAGATAAGTGGCCGCTCCAGTAGTAAGGGGATTTTCAGAACTGCCAGGATTTCTATCTACCATTGTAAGTATCCACGCCATTTCATTCGCATTGACATATAGCAAATTGGTGGTCGGATCAAAAGCGGCGCCACCCCATTCTGCACCTCCATCGAAGCCAGGGTAGACTACAGTGCCTTGTCTGCTTGGGGGAATGAATTGCTCTCCTGTCCGTACATTTTCAAGAATCCCTGCAACATAATCGTGAGATTCGGGACTGATGTCTGTTACATTTTCCAGTGTGAGTTTTTGACCCGAAAATGGTGGTGGTTTTGTTGGGAAAGGTTGGGTCGGCCAAGTAGATTCGCCTTCTAGATCGGTTTCTTTTACAGTTCGTTCTTCTATCGGAAATAATGGCTTCCCTGTCTCCCTATCAAATAAAAACACAAAACCTGATTTTGTGGTTTGCGCCACGGCATCAATTTTTTCTCCATCATGCGTGACGGTAATCAAGTTGGGTGGTGCAGGTAGATCCCGATCCCAAATATCATGGTGGACGGTCTGAAAATGCCAAATGCGCTTACCCGTATTCGCATCCAATGCCAGCAAACAATTAGCGAATAGATTGGCTCCTTTCCTGTTTCCACCATAAAAATCATAAGAGGCTGATCCCGTCGGAATGAATACCATGCCGCGTTCTTTATCCAAAGCCATCCCGGACCATGAATTTGCCCCGCCGCTGGACCTGTAGGCTTCTTTAGGCCACGTGTCATAACCAAATTCCCCCGGGTGGGGAATGGTTTTAAACGTCCATGCAACTTCTCCCGTGAGGACATTGTAAGCTCGGATATGCCCTGGAGCAGCATCAGGTCCTTCTGAAAGACTCGTACCGATGATCAAAAGATCATTATAAATGACCCCGGGCGTTGTAGCACTTACGAAAAGTTTTTGCGCCCAATCCCCGAGATCAGCTTTTAAGGAAGCCCTTCCGGAATCCCCAAATGATTGGACAGGTAATCCTGTCTCTGCATCTAAGGCAAAAAGATAAGCCCCTGCCGTAAAGAAAATCCTTTTATCATCTCCGGATTCCCAATACATCACTCCCCTATGTGCCTTTACCGAAATTTTTCCAATTCCAGAAGGGTCAAACTCCCATGACTTTTTACCAGTTGCCGCATCGATGGCAAAAATTTTCAACTTTGGGGAAGACCCATAAAGTACGCCATCAATCACGATCGGGTTACATTGCATTTGCCCCTTATCCAAAGAGTCCGAGTCAGTGGTTTTATATTCCCAGACGACTTGCAGGTTCTGGATATTTTCTTTGTTGATTTGGGACAGAGACGAATAGTGGTTGTTGTGATTGTCACCGAGATATGCCGGCCAGTTTTTTCCAGTTTTTACTTTGGGAGTTTTATCGCTTTGGCAATTGTAGAAAAATAGGATGGCGATAAGAATGATTAAATTGAATCTTGGCGTCATATAGTTTGAGTGTTTGAGACCGTTCTGAATCGCAACTGGCCAAAACCTAAAGATAGTAAAATCTTCAACTTGTCAGTTCTCAACGCTTGCGGCTTATTTTCCTTCATAAAAAGCGTCTGAAATCCATGGATTTTAGAGGCTTTTTGGACACTGAATCAAGGTTTTTGATACATTTAAAATCCAGCTCAGCTTTTCATCAATTGGTAACTTTACCGATTTCCCTGTTTTCACTTCCTTTTGCAATTCCGACATTTAAATCACCAAGTTCTTGGCGTGCTTTTTCAACAACTTCCATGATTTCCCGGGCTTTTTCAGGGTGATATTCAATGACATTGTACTGCTCTCCGGGGTCGCGCATCATATTGTAAAGTTCGGGTGTTTCTACTGTCATTTTTATACGCCTACCCCAGTTTCCATCATTACCCGGTTCAGTATTATATGAAGCCCAAGTATGGGGTAAGACAAGTTTCCAATTGCCTTTTCGCACCGCATTTAGATTGTTTTTTCCATGATAGTAAAGAACTGTTTCTCGTGGTTCCGATTTAAAATCACCAGTCCATAGCGAGGTAACATCCACTCCGTCGATTTTATTATCAGATAGCTTGCCATTTGTAATACTTGCCAATGTTGGCAATAAATCCACAGCATTCGACAACTTATTACAAACAGTTCCTTCTGGTGTTTTTCCAGGCCAACGAATAATAAATGGCACTCTTTGGCCGCCTTCCCAGCTTGTGGTTTTTCCTTCACGAAGTCCCCCAGCCGAGCCAGCATGATTTCCGTAATTTAACCAAGGGCCATTGTCTGTTGTGAAAATAAATATGGTATTATCCGCAATGTTATTTATTTCTAAAGCCTTCTGGATTTCGCCAACAGACCAGTCCACTTCCATCATCACATCTCCATACAATCCTTGTTCACTTTTGCCTCTAAATTTGTCGGATACACCAAGCGGAATATGCGCCATGGTGTGAGGTACATATAGGAAAAAGGGATCCTTGGCATTTCTATTGATAAAATCAACGGCTTTCTCGGTATATAATGTCGTCAATTTATCCTGACCTTTCATATCCGTAATTGTCTCTGAAACTTCATTTCCAACTATCAATGGTAATTCAGGATAGCCTTCCCGACCCTCAACCTTTGGCAATGGTTCCCCGGTGACATTGCTATTAGGCCACATATCGTTTGAATATGGAATACCGGTATATTCATCAAACCCATGCTGCAAGGGCAAAAACTCCTTTTGCCACCCCAAGTGCCATTTGCCAAAGCAAGCTGTTGCATATCCCTGCTCTTTAAACAGCTCGGCGATAGTCAATTCCTTTGAGTTAATCCCAATGGTATCACGAGGAAATAATGCGCCGGAAAAACCTATCCTATTGGGATAACAACCCGTCAAAAGTCCTGCTCGCGAAGCGCTGCAAACTGGCTGTGCGGAGTAGAAATTTGTAAACCTCATTCCTTTACTTGCCATTTGGTCAAGATGTGGCGTTTCAAACCCTGTCGCCCCATAGACGCCAACATCGCCATAACCTTCATCATCAATAAAGACGATAACGACATTTGGTTTATCTGAAGTTTGTTTTGTGGTCTGGGTGCAGCTTGCCACCAGGGCTGAGAGTAGTGAAAGGATGATTAGGTTTTTCATATTTCAAATTTAAACTTATTGAGCAAAGGATAAAGAGGGTTTATAAATTTCAAATGATACATGGAAAATTCATGGATTTTAGAGGCTTTTTTGACCATGTTTAACTGAAACTCCATTTGCATATTATTGGTCTTAGTTTTATTCTATTTTCTTTCCTTCTTTATCTATGTAAAACCAATTCTCACTCTTCATTATTTTGTGTTCTTCATCATCGACCAATTCGCATTCGAAGGAAACTCTTGCCTTTCCATTTACAAATGGATTGGTACAGGCGTATTGTGGTTCTATTACTATTTCACCTCTTTCATTTGCGTATCCCGTTTTGCCTTCAACAATAATCCGAAAAAGTCCTTCAGAAATATAGTCAGGGCCATTATCATACCATTTTACTTCATAAAGAGTATTTCCACTTTTGTCAATTGCCTTACAAATTTTTTTTTTGTCCAAAACGATAGCGAAGTCCTTAAGAGTGTCTGTAAAACAATAATAAAATTGATTAATCGGAATTATTGTGTCGCCATTGATATTAATGTATCCAGAAGGTGTTCCAAATTCACAATTTTTATCTTCACATATTCGGATTAAGTAATCATCAATGGTATATCCATAGGAAGCAATCGAAATAAATATGGTAAGAATTGAAAATAGATTTCTCATTGATTCTTCTTATACCCTACAAACTAAACAACTCCCCATCATCATGAGCTCATTCACCCACCAAATTTAAAACAATCGCATAAAAGATCAAGAGGGTTTACCAATTCCAGTTGATGGAATAAACATTGTTACTCAAAAAAAGTCATTTATGATATAGATCATCTTTTCTCAACAAAAGAAGCTTCATATTTTTTTCCAAAAAAAATACCGACTACTTTTGTATCGAGTTATGGTTGCTGATAGCATACGGCTATCGCGCATTAAAAGGGAATTTGGTGAAAATCCGAAACAGTCCCCGCTGCTGTAATCCTGTAAAGTGATTTGATCAAATCCAACACCACTGTTCCAAACTGGAGCGGGAAGGTTATCAAATCCGGGAAAGTCAGAAGACCTGCCATAGTGAAATCGCTTCGGGAAAAAAGCACTAAAAAACCATGCTGTTCAACATATTATCTGTTTTCAAAAAACCGTTGCATGGATATTCAATGGTTTTAATCCTGTTTTTGATTGGCGGTTGTCAAAGCAAACGCAACACCTCTGATCAAGCCAAACATGATTCCCCTCAAGGAAAATCAATGGTAAAATATGCCATTGGCTTTGATCTATTAAATTTTGAATCCTATAAAGTGCTGCATCTTTTTCAGCATTCTAGCGATGCTACCGACACGTTGAGCTACGTGTTGTACGATCAGGATGCTAAGGTGGATAATCAGTTTTCCGGTCTGGAAAAAATCCAAATTCCTCAACAGGATGTTGCGATGCTCCATTCCTCCTATATTTCTTTTTTCGACCTCTGTCAATCTATCGACCACATAAAAGCTATTTCTGAAGCCAAGTATATCTACAATGACAACGTCTATAATGCAGTCAAAAACCATGAATTATCTGAAGTAGGATATGGGGAAACTCTCGATAAAGAAAAATTGCTGGAGTTAGGAGTTTCTTCGGTTGTGACGGTTGGGTTTCCCAATGCACCGAATAAAAGTCAGGAAATGCTCAGTGAGCTTGGAATCCCTGTTTTGGTTTTTTCCGATTGGCAAGAATCCACGCTTTTGGGAAGGGCAGAATGGATAAAGGTCGTTGCAGCTCTGACCGGCTCTGATGCTCTGGCCAATTCAGAATTTCAGCAGATGGAAAGTGAATATAATCGCTTGAAGGCTCTCATTCCAAAAGACATTCCAAAACCTAAAATAGTTTGTAACCTCCCCTATAAAGGCTCGTGGTACGTGCCGGGCGGAAATAGCTATGTGAGCAATGTGATCGCAGATGCCGGAGGTAATTATTTGTGGTCAGATGATGGCAGCAAAGGAGGGCTTCAGTTGGATTTTGAGGCTGTTTATGCTAAAGGTCTTCAGGCAGATTTCTGGACGAATCCAGGTTTTTCCCATGAAATCAAAGGTATAATAGCGACTGACGAAAGGCTGAAAGATTTCCTTCCGATAATCAACAGCAAAGTATTCAACAACATCAATAGAGTGTCACGTGGCATGGCGAATGATTACTGGGAATCAGCAATCACACATCCACAGATCATTCTGGCAGATATGATAAAGATATTCCATCCGGAATTGCTACCGGAACATGAATTATTTTATTACAAACAGCTGCGATGAACGACCGATCACAACTTAGCGATTACACGATCAATCACCCCTACAAAATGTGGTCAAAGACTGTATTGCTGATCAGTTCATTAATGGCATGCCTAGTATTACTGTTGTTGGATGTAGGTTTAGGTTCCGTCAAAATCCCGCCTTGGGAGGTATTGAAGATACTATTCGGTCAACAAACAGACAATGAGCTTTGGCATAAAATCATCTTTATGATCCGGCTGCCAAAGGCATTGAGTGCAATTTTGGCCGGAAGTGCATTGGCAGTCGCAGGTTTGCAAATGCAGACCCTTTTTCACAATCCGCTGGCTGGGCCGTCTGTTTTGGGAATTACAGCCGGAGCAAGCTTGGGCGTGGCGCTGGTGATGCTTTCTGGCGGTGGTGTAGCGAGCATTTATGCCATCCGACAATTGGGAGTTGGGGGTAGCTGGCTAATCGTTTTAGCTTCAGGGCTTGGAGCAGGTCTGGTGATGGCATTAATTCTATTAATGAGTACCAAGTTGAAAGATAATATTTCCCTGCTGATCGTCGGGATTATGATTGGAAACATCTCAATTTCCATTGTCAGTATTTGGCAATATTTCAGTGAACCAGAGCAAATTCAGGATTATCTCATGTGGACATTTGGCAGCTTGGGAGGCGTCACTTCCAGCCAGTTGGGGATATTTTCGACGGTAATAGTCGTCGGATTGGTTTTGGCATTTACGAGTTCTAAGGCATTAAATACTCTGTTGTTAGGGGAGAATTATGCACGAAGTTTGGGTTTAAACATTCAGTTTACAAGGATTTTCCTCATTCTTACCACCAGTATTTTAGCGGGAACAGTTACTGGTTTTTGTGGACCGATTGCGTTCATTGGCATCGCAGTTCCTCACATTGCCAGATCTGTTCTGGGTACTTCAGATCACCGCATTTTGATGCCGGCATCTTTGATCCTAGGAGCCATGCTCATGTTGGCCTGCGACATCATCGCACAATTGCCCGGCAGCCAGATGTCGCTACCGATCAACGCCATTACTGCTTTGATAGGCTCGCCAATCGTGGTTTGGGTAATTATAAAAAGCAAGAATTTAAGAACTGCATTTTGACGGTGAAGGCTCTCGACATATCGCAACTTGAAATTGGCTACGGACAGCAAAACAGCAATCCGACAAAAGTGGCCGGGCCGATGGATATTTCCATGACCTCAGGAGAATTGATATGCTTGCTTGGCCCAAATGGTGTAGGAAAAACCACGCTATTGCGAACCCTTGCAGGAATATTACCTGCCTTAAAGGGGCATATTTCCATACATGGAAAAAATATATCTGAAATTCATAAAAAGACGCTTGCGCAAAGCTTGAGCGTAGTTTTGACAGATCGCATCGGCTATGGAAATCTGACGGTTTATGAGCTTATTTCTCTAGGTAGAATCCCATATACCGGCTGGCTTGGCAATCTAGATAAAACCGATAAAGAGAAAATTCAAATAGCAATTGCGCAAACAGGACTGCAACCGCTGATCCATAAAAGCATCCATCAAGTGAGTGATGGCGAGCGACAAAAAGTAATGATTGCGCGGGCATTGGCGCAAGATACACCGGTGATTTTGCTGGATGAACCTACTGCTCATTTGGATATTCCAAACCGTATCAACATCATCCGATTGCTCCGAAAACTAGCAAAAGAAACGAACAAAGCCATCATCCTCTCGACCCATGAATTGGATCTGGCCCTGCAAGCTGCAGATAAAATATGGCTGATGACCATGGAAAATCAGACGTTTTCCGGCACGCCTGAAGACCTTGTGCTCAATGATGTATTTGGCAATACATTTAATAAAGATGGAATCACATTTGACAAAAGCCTTGGAGTGTTCAAAGTGGTGGAATACCATCGTGGAAGGCTGCGTATCACTGGCGATGAGGTTGGTATTTTTTGGACCAAACGCGCCTTGGAACGGCTTGGGTTTGAGGTGATCATAGGACAGGAAAATGTTCCAAAAATCCATGTTTCATTTCATGACAATTCATGGAATTGGGAATACTTGATCAACGATAAATCCGAGGTTTTTCATTCAGTAACTGATCTCACACAGCATTTTAAGATGAAAGGAGGGCACGGATGAAGGGTATTATGATATTTGTGTTTTCATGGATTTTGATGTCTTTTTTGGCTTCAGCCCAAGACAAGACAGTGGAGTTGGACGAGATTGTAATCGAAGGATTGCCGTTTGAGAAATTCGTTTCCGGCAGCAAAATCATCAAGGCCGATAGCATGCAATTAGCTGCAGTCGGCCAGGGCACCCTTGCCAATTTCTTGCAGGAAAACACCACAGTGTATATCAAAGAACAAGGAAACGGTATG
Organism: Bacteroidia bacterium; assembly: GCA_030426345.1. Taxonomy (GTDB): domain Bacteria; phylum Bacteroidota; class Bacteroidia; order Cytophagales; family Cyclobacteriaceae; genus JAAUQL01. Next base: position 9,696 of record JAUHYU010000029.1, on the reverse strand, counting down.
TTGGCTTCTGTTTCTTTTCGGGGAACGGGATCATCTCATACCGGAGTATTTTGGCATGGAATCAATCTCAATTCCCTCACGCTTGGCAATTCAGATTTCAATAGCTTTCCCATATTTCTGTTCGATGATATTACGGTACAATTTGGGGGTGCGAGCTCTGTTCACGGAAGTGACGCTATCGGAGGCAGCATTCACCTTAGCTCTAACCCCCGATGGACAAAAGGCTCAAAAATCCATGTAAGGCAAGATTTTGGAAGTTTTGGAAATGTGTTTTCCGGAGTAAAACTGGATATTGGAAATGGAAAATGGGAATCTAAGACCAGAATTTTCTATAAGTATCTCAAAAATAATTTCCCTTACTCCGTCACGGATAGGATTGGCGACAGCTATGAAGTAAAACAAGATAATGCCGAAGTAGAAAACTATGGACTGCTTCAGGAATTTAATCGGAAGATTGCTGAAAATGGTTATTTGTCACTGAGAGGTTGGCTAGGAAAAAATTACCATCAAGTGCAGCCATTGATGGTCACGACTCCTGAAGAAACACTGGCCGGAGATGAAATATTGGATAAAAATATTAGGTTAGTTGGGGAATACAAGCACTTTTTTAAAAATGGATTGCTTCAGTCTGGCTTGGGATATGTCTGGGATTATCAGCTATTTGACGCAACAGATGTCATCGAAACCAAACGAATGCTGGCCAACCTGAGCTACGAATGGACACTGAGCGACAAGACAATCCTGAAAGCTGGAGGCAATACAAAATATATCATTCCTAACGTGTGGTCCTACGACACAGACCTGACTGAGTGGCGCGGGGATGCATTTCTTTCGCTACATCAGGAACTAATTCAAAATTGGAGTGCAAATCTAAATGTCCGAAAAACCTTTGTCCCGTTTACGGAATCACCAATTGCCCCTTCCCTTTCTACAAGTTATACTTTCAAAAAAGCCTCAAAAATCCATGAAATCCGAGCGCAGGTAGAACGCAGCTATCGAGTTCCCTCTTTCAACGACAGATATTGGGGAGATCAAGGCAGGACTGATTTAAAATCAGAAAATGGAATCAGTTCAGAATTGGGATACCACTTGCAGTTAAATACATCTTTTGATCTGGATATTGCCACCTACTACATGATCGTGGACGATTGGCTGGCATGGAAACCTGCTGGGGGAGTTTGGCGGCCATACAATCTCAAGAAAGTGGAGGCATCGGGAATTGAACTTAATGGAAAATGGAAAACAAACATCAGCTCAGCATCTCTACATTTAGGAGCGATGTACGCCTATAACCATTCCATTTTACTTGAGGGAGTTGGTGAAGACGATCCATCTGTCGGGCAACAATTGCCCTACACTCCAAGGCATAGGTTTGGACTGAATGCCAATGTCACCTACCAATCATACAATATAGCCATTAACAATTCCTTCACAGGAAAACGTCTTGGAATGGATGTGAACGACAAAGAGGAAGAAGTCGACAGATATTTCATTACAAATCTTTCTATCAGCAAGAGTTTGTCCATGGGAAAACACAGGCTTTCTATTGAAGGAAAAGTACAGAATGTCTTTGATGTGGAATATCAAAATGTAAAACGGTATGCGATGCCGGGCAGAAATTATTTAATGAGTATTAATTTTTTTATCAATAACCAACAATAAATATGAACAAGTTTAGAAATTTTTTATCTGTGGCAGTAGTAATGGCCGGGACGTTGTTTTTCATCTCATGCGATGAAAATAATGACATCGAAAAAGAATTGGAATCAAATGGTGTTGTTGTGGTGAATGAAGGCAACTTCGGGGCTGGCAATGGCAGCATCTCTTTATACAGTGAGGATTCGCTAAAGATCGCCAATAATGTAGTTAAAAATGCAAACTCGGGATCAGAGATAGGCTCTTTAGTACAATCTGTGTATGCACACGACGGCGTAGGCTATATCATTTGTAATGCTTCTGATAAAATAGAGTTTATCAGTATGGAAGATAATGACTACCTGGCAAACCCGGAAACGGACGTCTCAGCGCCACGTTACATGACAGTAGCCGGAGATATGGGCTATATTTCCTGCTGGGGGCCATGGGGAGCTAATTATGATTTGCCAAATTCTTATGTCGCTGTTTTAGATTTAACCACAAGGAAGATTATTGATTCCTTGGATTGCAGTTCCGGACCGGAGGGTATTATTGCTGTGGGCAACAATCTATATGTGGCTAATTCCTATGATACAACTATCACCATTATTGATTTGGCCGATGAAACTTCATCTGTGTTAAAATTAAATGCAGCTCCTTTACATTTTGCAAACGATGGATCTGGCTCACTTTGGGTTACACTTGGTTCGGCATTTAAACATGCCGCTGTGCATGTTGGATTGCAGGAAATTAATATTTCTGATAATTCACTTGGTGTTTTTGTACAGGTATCTGATTTGTCTGGAAGCGGAAAAATGGCAATTGATGGCAGTGGGGAAAACATTTATGTGTTAACAGCACAACCTTACCCCTCAACTGCCACCGAGGTATTCGCATTTAATATCAGTACTAAAACTTTGGGTAATACAGCATTAATTTCAGGAGAGAATTTTTATGGAATTGGAGTTAATCCCGACACAGACATGATCTATGTTGGAGATTCCAAAGCCTTTGCCGGAAGCGGAAAAATCTATGTATATGATCAAACAGGTATTATGGTAGATGAGCAAACTGCATCTATTGCCCCCAATGGATTTTTATTCAATTAGAAAATACCTCTTAGGTTAAGAAACAATTTTTAAATTAATCAGGCCTCTCCATAATATTTGGAAAGGCCTTTTTTGATTGCTGTATTTTTTTAGTTTTCTTCCAATACAATTTTGCTATAGCATTTATGATTTTCTAATTATTATTAAGAATTTAACCAAAGAATATAAATTACTCATATTTAAAGCTGATGACGCAAAAAACACATACAGTTCGTAAAGTCCCCTTGAGCATCCGACTACTAATAAGTGTCATTTTCATTTCCCTTTTGAGTATACCCTTCCTCCTTGACCTAAATACTAAACCAAAAGTAAACCATGCTTCTGAAGATCGTGCCATGGCCAATGCATTGGATTTGTTTGGGTTTTATCTCAAGGAGGTCAATGAAGAAGTAGGTGTCGATTTTATTCACCGCTCCCCTTCATTAGACCCGCAGCTCAATCACATAATGCCACAGATTGCATCGGTAGGCGCTTCTGTTTCGGTTTGCGATTTCAACAATGATGGCTGGAACGACTTTTATCTGACAACAAGTAAGACCGGGGAAAGCAATGCTCTGTACAAAAATAACCGAGATGGCACTTTTGAAGATGTAGCTGATAAAATGCAAGTTGGAAACATCAATAAAAAAGGAACCGGAGTTTCGATGGGTTCCGTGTGGGCCGACATGAATAATGATGGATATGAGGATTTGTTTGTGTATAAATGGGGAAAACCTGAATTATTCTTGAATCTAAAAGGAAATGGTTTTGAAAGTGTAAGTCAAAAATCCGGGATTCCTCAATGGATCAATTCCAATGCCGCTATCTGGTTTGATTATAACAATGATGGAAATATTGACCTTTTAATAGGCGGCTACTACAAGGAGAATATTGACCTCTGGCATCTGAAAAACACCAAAATGATGCCGGAAAGTTTCGAATATGCCGATAATGGAGGCAGAAACTACTTGCTGGAAAATCAAGGAAATGAGACATTCAAAGATGTAACAGATGCACAAGGAATTGCAAGCACCAAATGGACATTGGCCATGGGATCCATGGATATAAATAACGATGGATTTCAGGATCTTTTTATCGCCAATGACTACAGCGTGGATGAATTATATATAAATAATAAGGGGAGCGGGTTTACGGAAATCGGGAAGGAATCGAGAATCGGCTATGCTCCGAAAAGCGGGATGAATGTTGCTATGGCTGATGTGAAAAATGATGGGAAATTCAGCATCTATGTTTCTAATATTACAGAAATGGGAATCCTTCTACAGGGGAACAACCTCTGGCAACCAGTGAGTTCTGACAATGGAGATGTGCTGGAATTTAAAAACAACGCCGGAATATTTGGCGTAGAATTGGGCGGGTGGAGTTACGGATCGCAATTTGGTGATCTGAATATTGATGGGTTTCTAGACCTTTATTTGGCAAATGGTTTTGTTTCCGCCACCAAAAACAATTCATACTGGTACGATTATTCTAAAATTACGGGAGGCAACAAATCCATTATATCCGATGCCAAAAACTGGCCCAAAATGGGAGATAGAAGTCAATCTGGCTACCAATTCAATAAAGTATGGATGAACAGCAACGGAGGAGTTTTCGCTGATGTAACCGAATACGTATCAAATATTCCTCCCTATGATAGTCGGGCTGTAGCCATGGTGGATCTGTGGAACAGAGGTGTATTGGACGTGATTGTTGCAAATCAGAATAATTCAGTTTCTATCTTAAAAAATAATGTGAAAGAAGGAAATAATTGGCTGGCACTACAGCTTGAAGGGGTTGAAAGCAACAAAAGTGCTATTGGCGCCAAGGTGACTGTAGTGTGGGTAAATAATTCCCAAGCACAAGTAGTATCGGGTGGCATTGGTTTTAGCTCTCAAAATCAGCGCAGATTACATTTCGGTATTGGTACGGAAACACAAATAGAAAAAGTTATCATAGACTGGCCATCAGGAAAGCATCAGGCTATTAATGGTCTGAAATTAAATACAATTCATACGATAAAGGAGGAGAATGAAACCGACTGATACAACAGAAATGGAGAAAATGCAAAGTATGGGAAGTCGTATCGGTTCATTCCTTCAGCGGTATATGGCACCGCTTTTTATATCCCTGATCTTATTAGTTGGCCACCTTTCTTTCGGCATATTAGAGGGGTACGAAACGGTGGTACTGTCTGTTGTTACTTGTATCATTATTGACCTGGTTGTGGGCAGGATTTATACAGGAAAATGGAAAAACTTATCCAGTGCCTACATTTCAGGAATAAGTGTTAGCATTTTGGTGCGTTCTACGGTTTTTTGGCCCTATGCACTAACTGCTGCCATTTCTATTCTATCCAAATATGTATTGAGGTACAAGGGGCGCCATCTGTGGAACCCATCCAACTTTGGAATTTCATGGATGTTGTTTTTCGCACCGACATATGTAGCGGGATTGAGTGTACAGTGGGGTAACAATCTGTTGCCAATGTCGGTGATCTGGCTGTTGGGGATGGTGATAGTATATCGAGCCAAGAGATTCCATGTCACGGCCACTTATGTAATTAGTTTTATGGTATTTGCATTTATCCGGAGCCTAATTACCAATCATCCATATCTCGCGGAAATTGCCCCACTGACAGGTCCAATGTATCAACTGTTTATATTTTTCATGATTACCGACCCGCCCACAAATGTGCGCAGCAAAAAAGGACAGATGCTTGTGGTTTTTATCGTGGCCTTAGTTGAGTTTATTTTAAGGCTAAACCAATTTGTCTATGCACCATTCTATGCATTAACCATCGTGGGGCCAATTGCTAAATATATTGATCTTAGAATGGCTGCTAGATTAAAATGAAGATTTAACAAAATCAGTTTGGAATAAATCCCTGCGGACATGCATTACTCATTGCTATTTGATAACTTCCATTCTGATAAATTCACCAAACTAAGCGATCATGATTGTTACATTTGTCCATATTTGGGTAAAACCAGAGCATATAGATGATTTTATAAAAGCATCTACAGAAAACCATCTGAACTCGATAGACGAGCCCGGAAATCTTCGTTTTGATTTGCTTCAAGATGACATTGACCCTAACAAATTTGTGCTTTACGAAGCTTATGCAACTGAAGAAGATGCGGCGGCACATAAAGAAACCAGGCATTATCAAAAGTGGCGAGATACAGTCGCTGACTGGATGACCAAACCCCGAAAAGGTGAAAAGCATATAATCCTCGCACCAACAGATCTTAAAAAATGATAGCTCCTTTTAATTTTGCCCCGATCCCAAAAATTGTTTTTGGCACAGGCAAATTGCATGCACTTCCAGGCCTGATAGCCCCTCATGGAAAATCAGTGGCTTTGGTGACCGGAAAACGTTCCTTTACCCGTTCTAGCCATTGGAATAAATTACAGCAACAACTTGAAGACGCTAAAATATCATGGAAGCATATTGTGATCGACCGTGAACCTTCACCTGCAATGATCGATGAAAATGTCTCTATCCTAAGCGAAACAGATATTAACGCTGTTGTTGCGATTGGCGGAGGTAGCGTGCTTGATGCAGGAAAGGCGATTTCTGGAATGCTCTGTGAGCAGGGTTCTGTAAAGGAATACTTAGAAGGAATTGGCCACAAAGCCCCATCAGGCAATAAAAAGCCTTATATTTCCATACCTACCACAGCTGGTACCGGTGCGGAAGCTACCAAAAATGCTGTGATAAGTCAGGTTGGCCCGAGTGGTTTCAAAAAATCAGTTAGGCATGATAGGTATGTACCAGACATCGCCCTTGTTGACCCAGAGCTCATGCTAAAGTGTCCAAAATCCATCACCGCACAAAGTGGTATGGATGCATTCACCCAGTTGCTGGAATCGTATCTTTCCACCAATGCCAACCCAATGACCGATGCGCTTGCTGTAGATGGAATTCGCAACATTCGGGATGGGCTGGAAGGGGCTGTATATGATGGAGAGAATATTTCATTTAGAGAAAAAATGGCTTACGCCTCCCTGCTCTCAGGCATCACGCTGGCAAATGCAGGCTTGGGAACTGTTCATGGATTTGCATCTTCAATTGGTGGTTATTTTGATATTCCGCACGGTTTGGTTTGTGCTAGAATGATGGAGCCCGTAAATCGTATGACTGTAGAAAAACTACAAATCATGGATTCTGATGGCATTTCGCAAAAGAAATATGCCCGAATCGGGAAGCTATTTAGTATTGATAAAAATAAATCAGACGACTATTATATAGACTTGCTGCTGGAAATAATTACCCATTGGCCCGCAACCTTTCCACTAAAAAGACTGGCCGAATATGGCGTAAAATCCATGGATTTTACACGGATTATTGCTGCCACAAGCAATAAAAACAATCCAGTAGCATTGGAAAACCATGAACTGGAATCGGCCTTGCAGGATGCTCTGTAAATTAAAGTAATATTTGTTTTTGATTTTTAGCAAAAGCCATAAAGACAACAATGTGTTGAAATATTCAACACATTGTAAATATCATCAGCAATTTATGGGTGAGAGAAAGATTGCCATTAATTTTACAAACCTCTTGTAAACAGGGATTTAATCACATGCAGGATATTTGGCACATTTTTCTCTATAACGGTGTAACGACTTGAGAAACAGCAATTACAACATCAACAACCAAAAGTGAGAGGTGCTTAAAAAGGCACCTCTTTTTTTGCCCATTTTATAGTGTTATTTTTACTTCCTAAGAAATATTTTGTGAATGTTTCAATTAGTATCAACACGGCTTAATAGGATTATAAAAGATGAGGCATAAAATACTGGTAGTAGATGATGACCCATATTTCAATAAGATATTAACTTCACTTCTCAAAAAGAACAATTTTGATGTAAAGTCATGTTTTACATCAAAATCGGCAATGGAAATCATGGCAAGCCAAACCTTTGACTTGGTGCTTATTGATTATAAGTTGCCTGATATCGACGGCCTTGAATTAATGAAAAAGATTAAGTCAAAATCACCAGATCAACTGATGATTTTGATTACAAATTATTCGGATATTAGAACAGCCGTCAAGTCAATACAGAATGGTGCTTTTGAATTTGTTACCAAGCCCGTAATTCCGGATGAACTTTTGGCTACCATAAATGCTGCCCTTCGGCAAACAATAGAAAGCGATAAAAAAAAACACACACAGAGTAAGCAACTGGAAGACCTTGATAAAAAATACATCATTGGAAAATCAAAATCGTCCAGACAAGTATGGGAGCAACTCCACCTCGTGGCTCCTACAAAAATGAGCGTAATGATCGTGGGGGAAAGTGGCACAGGAAAGGAATATGCTGCACGCATAATCCACGAAAATAGCAAGAGAAAAACCAAACCATTTATTTCCGTAGATTGTGGTGCCTTGACCAAGGAATTGGCCATCAGCGAATTATTCGGCCATGTAAAAGGAGCATTTACAGGAGCACTGAATGATAAAAAGGGGCAATTTGAATTGGCCAATGGGGGAACGCTCTTTTTAGATGAAGTGGGCAATTTATCCTATGATGTTCAAATGCAATTACTGCGAACCCTTCAGGAACAAAAAATTAGACGGTTAGGAAGTGAATATGATATTTCCATTGATGTGCGTGTAATTTCTGCCACTAATGAGCAAATGGCTAATGCCATTGAAATACAGAAGTTTCGGTTAGATTTGTTTCATCGGTTGAACGAATTTGAGCTAAACATCTGTCCATTAAGAGATCGGCTGGAAGATCTGGATGAATATATCCAACTATTTCTGCAACAGGCGAATAATGAGCTTGAAAAAAGTGTAGAAGGTTTTGATAAAGAGGTTTTCGAAATATTTCAAAAATATCCATGGTTTGGGAACCTGCGCGAACTCCGAAATATTGTTAGGCGATCCGTTCTTGTGTGTCAGGGAAACAAGGTTGGAATTTCGCAAATTCCGGAAGCACTGCTAGAAGAAAATACATATCAAAATTCTATTTCCAGTGCCAACGAACCCAAAATTCCTTTGTCCAATGATTTGAAACAGTTGCAAGAGCAGCAAGAAAAAGAAGCGATTGAGCGGACGTTAATAAAGACAAAGTATAACAAATCTAAAGCAGCATCAATATTAAATATTGATCGAACCACGTTATATAATAAAATTTCTAAGTATAAGATTGATGTCTGAAACTTTCTAGGCGTTCAGATATCTCTTCAAGTTTTGGAAATAGCAGCTTGGCGGTTTCTAGCAGTTTACTTTTCTTGTCAAGTGTAAAATAAACCTCGATATTTTGTAGTAATTCAGCAACATAAATCAGATTTAGGCTGTCATAAGTTTGTATCATTTTATGAGATACATTCGCAAGAGCCTGATGGTTTTCTTGCTTTAAGTATTTCCTGAATTCATGTAGATTTTTGCTGTTTCCAGAAATTAGCTCATGAACAATCTCCATAAATAATTCGTTGTCATTATCGGTAATCTCCTTTATCTTTTCAAAATCAAATTTATCATCAGCATCAATCTCGATATTACCGACACCTGCTTTTTCCGTGCTTTCAAATAACTCGTTCAATACGTTTGTTATATCAAGTTCGTTGTATGGCTTAGTAATCACCTTTGTAAACCCCAGATCGTAAAAGGATTGTAATTTTTCCGGTAAAACATGAGCCGTAATCGCGATCACAGGGATTTTGATTTTTAATGATATAACATTATTCAGAATATCAATACCACTTGTTCCCGGCATATTAATGTCTGTTAATATTAAATCTATATTTTGATGCTCATGATCAATGAAATCCATGGCTTTTTCAGGGTTTTTAAATACAAATAGTTCATTCGCCATGGGGGCCAAAATTGTTTTGATCAATGCCGCATTCCATGTATCATCTTCTATCACAACAACACGCGCATTATAACATTTATTTTGCGCGGGCTTAATCTCTTTAGAATTAGTAGATGCAGTATGTGGCTTGAATGGCAGGGATAAT
>JAUHYU010000028.1:27500-51443 GCA_030426345.1 Bacteroidia bacterium | reverse complement strand
CAGACTGTCACGCTGGAAGTCCATAGTAGAGCTCAAATCATCTTCAAGATTATTTTCTCGATGGTGCATGCCAAGGTGATGGCTCGCATATGTCTCTGGTGTTTGGCCAAAAAAAGGGCCTATAATCCATGCCAAATATTTATTGGCTAAACCGTATTCTTTCTTGAACCACGGGCGATGACTGGTACAGTGCAACATCAGTCCAAACGGCCCCTTAAACACAAAATTGTTGCAATAGAAATATGCCGCAGATATTACCCACCAAAGCCATCCTGTCACAAATGGCATGTATAACAATATACCCAAAGGCAACATGATCAGACTGATTTTTAAAGTAAGATGGATAAACGGCAAGTCCCTTTCATCACGGATCAGCCTGAGCCAGAAATTGTCAAAAGAAGAATATTTTTGAGGCCGAACAAATTCGGGATCAATAATCAAAGGGAATGCTCTCATGGAGGAACTAATAACGTGATTTTTAAATATTTTGTAATTTACAGATAATATCCCCAAAATCTTAATTAAAATCTCATTGTCAACCCTAAACCATTTCCATTGTAAACAAATCCTAATTCTGCTTTATCCCAAAACGACCTCGTGCTCAATCCCCTGTTAAAGGTATCTACAGCATTTTTGGCCTGTTTATTGAATTTGCTGCTAATGGGAATTGCCACTACTATTAATCCTGCTCCAATCCCCGCCATTGCCCAATTAGGCTCACCGCCCGCTATGGCAGTCCCCAACGGCCAGCCAACCATAAATCCTCCGGCAAAACCAACAATTGAAGCCCAAGTATAGGTCGATTGCGCAGCTTTTATTTCTTCATAAGCCTGCGCGTCAGACTTCATTGTTTTTACCAATTGAGACATATTTAACCTGCTGTCCCCCTGAAAGAATTTATAGCCTCCAAATGCTTTCTTCATAGTAATCTGATCAGAAGAAGTTTGTCCAAAAGAAACTGAAAAACAAAAAAACAGTAACGCCAAAAAAAATAGAACCCTTTTCATTTTAGAATAGTTTTTAGAATTAAAAAGTTTAAGCCGCTATACATTGTAATGCTGCGACATACAATATTCCTGGGTTTTGATAAAAAATTCCAATCAAAAATTCCTAAAAAATTACCCCTGATAGAAAACGGAATTCTACGCTTTTTCGAATTACTATTCTTGGCTTGCCTGGCTATGGCTTATGAAAATATCCTTAAAGTTTCCATGGAAATGGATATGTTTTCTTAGTCAAATTTGCCTAAGAGCTTATTTAAGCTCCTCCAGCTCAATCCCTGATAAATTCCTTATTTCAATTTCATATTGATCTGGAACAGACATTCTATATTTCATGGAATTTCCATGCTTTTCCCATGCCAGTGACATCACACCATCCTCGACAGGAATCTGACCATTACATGAACTTAGATTGAGATCGGAAAATTGCAGGGTTATTTTTTTTGTTGCATGATCGATTTCATAAATTCCCAGCACATCGCGATAAAGTAGGTGGACAGTATGCGACGCAAATCCATGGTTGCAACTTGCTGTTGGAGAAATATTTTCCCATAAGGTTCCTGTACGTTCGGCCATATAGCTGAAGAATTCTACAGATTCATCGAGCAACTGCTCGGCTTTCTGGTTTTTGGACAGCAATTCCAATCGCAAATAATTACCAGGAAATGAATTGGCAAAATGCACATCGGGAAATTTATTATCTTTTTTGCGCTGTGGCCCAAAGTTGTCCACCAAATTATTCCACAGCTTTCCGTGCGTTTCCGGCGTAGCCACATTGAAATAAAATGCATAATATTGGCAAACTTCTGAGACATTTTCGGTTGGCTTCAATCTACCGGATTTATCGCGAACAGCATTGTCCACGAAAAAATTTCCGTTATAGGATTGCTCAATAATCTTTTCCTTAATTCTGGTTGCCTTCTTACTCAATTCAGGCATCCCGTACATGTTGGCAACAGCTTGAAGTGCCGCGCTATATAACATGTTGGTAGGATAATTGACATCTTGTACAAATTTATTTGCCTCAGACCATTCCACAAAAATCCAACTATCTAGATTTTCCAGCAGACCATCATCATTGGTAAATTGCTCAAAATAGCTTAGTAAATCCATGACTTTTGGCCGGAGGGCATCCACCATCGTTTTGTCATTACTTCTCCCGTGATATTCTTCTAACTGAATCACAAACCACATGGCCCAATTGGGAATAAAAACCCCGTCGTTGTGATCGGCAGGGTAGCACATTGGCAGCATTCCTTTTGGAAGGAATTCAAACTGATCTGGGAGCAGATAGTTCTCAAATACATTTTTTTCGATAAGTGTATTTCCTGATAAGTCTGATGCCACTCTCGCCGCAAAATAACTATCGCAAAGCCATCCGGCACGCTCTCTAGATGGACAATCCATAAATATATCCAAGGCATTCTGTTTGAATGTTTCTACTCCTGCTTTATAAATAAGGTTTAGATTTTCGTCGCTACTGCTAAAATTTGCTCTCGAAATATCTGAGTTGGCTAATGTTCTCAGATAAACATCTGAAATCTCACTTTCCCCATCGACCATGATCATTTTCAAATATTTAAGGGTGTATGGCTCAAAAGATTCAATTTCATATTCACCCGGTTCCAGATCGTAGGTTATCGCATTGATGCACGACATCCGCTTAAAATCCACATCTCCTTCAGATAAAATTTCGTCAAACGTCAGATAAAGGTGCCCTGCTTTTTTGCAAACGATCCGTGCCCCCACAAAACCGGTTGTATTCAGTCCAAAATCGAAAATCATAAAATCATTGCTTGACAATTTTTCAACAGACTCTGCACTATAATGTTGGTCTAAAACTGAATGGCTAACAAGCTTCATTTCCTGCAAATCTCTCGCAGGGTTTATGGAAAGTTCAGATTCGGTAAACCCCTTAAGTTGTTCACCAATATTTTTCACAGCCCTGTCTGACCAATACTTCTCAGGCTTTTGACCCATTTGTATTTTCCCTTCGGAATAGACGCTTACCGGAAATAGGATCGTAAAATCAGGATATTTTACGTGCCTCGGCAAAAGCTTTTTATCGCCTACGATTTCGCAACTTAATTTAGAAAAATTGGCATCTCCACTTCGCCAATCAAATACTCCCGGCGATAGCCTGTAGCATTCAACAAATGGCCTTTGGAAAGAATATCTTGGCACCTTTTGCATGCGCTCATTCACCAAAAAGGCTTCAAAATCCATGGATTTACTGCCCGTGGCAAGAAGGACATCTTTTCCAGAAACTACTTCAGCCTGAAGGAATGATGGCTGATCTAGCAGATAATAACTATTTACATTGTACCCTGCGACTTCTATGGCCAAAATATTCTTCCCTTTATTCAAATATCCTTCCAATTCCCACATATCTACCCGATAGTAGTCATGTGCTGCTCGAGCCGGCCCATGGCCGACAAACTTACCGTTAAGAAATACTCTATATAAGCTTGATCCGGTTATTCTCAATGTGGCTTGACTTGTATTTTCCAAATAAAATTCTCCTCGAAATCCAATAGTGATGTTTTTTTCTAACTGTCGGCCTTCGGGCCAAATGGGGTTGGCTTCATCAAAATATGACACTATTTCCTGCTCATTAAAATTGGCTCCATAACCAACCTCAGAAAATGTTGCAAAGAAAAACATTACAGAAACTATGAATAAAAAGGCTTTCATTATTTTAGGATTAGAAATCATTGCCATTAGGTATTAATCAAAAAAAAATCATATAAAATTTTGTCCTATCAGATCAAAGCAAGCTCAACAGCTATAAACTCAAAAAATTGACTTTGGATCAAGAGATAATTATTGTTTCATTTGAAGAGTAAAGTTCTCCCAATTTTTATATTTGTAAACATGAGCAATATACCCATATTTTCAAAAATAGCCTTTGTCCTATTTAGTTTGGCATTAGCTGGATGTTCCACTCCAGAACCGGAAAGACAGCCTAATGTCGTGATCATTTTTCTAGACGATTCGGGCTATGCAGATTTTCAGCCTTTTGCTCAAGGTGGGGTGCCAACACCTCACGTGCAGACCCTTGCTGAGGAAGGCCGAATGTTTACCAATTTCCATGTGCCACAGGCCATTTGCTCAGCTTCTAGATCAGCGCTGATTTCCGGGTGCTATCCGGGCCGTACCAAAGTTTTCGGAGCACATGGGCCTAATGGGCGAGGATTAGAAACGACTTTTCCTACCATAGGCGAAATTTACAAAAAAGCAGGATACACCACCGCCATTTTTGGAAAATGGCATTGCGGAGATCAACCGGAAACACGGCCACAGGCACGTGGATTTGACGAATCTTGCGGACTTATGTACTCCAACGACATGTGGAAACACCACCCAGAGGATTCGGAATACTGGGGGAAATTCCCAATCAAATTTTGGGAAAACGGCAAAGTAAAGATCGAAGATGTCGGAGTTCCTGAGCAAAAAATGCTTACTAAATGGTACACAGAGCATGCTGTTGATTTTATCAACAGGCACAAGGAAGACCCTTTTTTATTGTACGTGCCGCATTCGATGCCGCATGTACCCATCTTTTGTAGTGCTGAATTTGAGGGTAAATCTGGCAAAGGGCTTTATGGGGATGTAACTATGGAATTGGACTGGTCTGTGGGCGAAATCAGCAAGACCCTAAAAGAAAACGGACTGGATGAGAATACCATTGTCATATTTTCGTCAGACAATGGCCCGTGGATAGCTTATGGAAACCATGCCGGCAGAACTCCTTTTCGCGAAGCCAAGGCGACTTCCTTTGACGGAGGGAATAGGTCAGCATGCATTATCAAATACCCTAATCACCTTGAACCCAATTCCACCTCTAATAATGCCTTTTTTTCCATAGATTTATTGCCCACACTTTGTAGGTTATCAGGAGTACCTCTGCCTGAAACAGAAATCGATGGACGGGATGTATGGGACTTGATCTCAGGAAAAGAAGGTGCTAAAAACCCTCATGGATATTATGCCCTTTCTACAAGTAAAAATTTTGATGGTGTGATGAGTGGGGATGGAAAATGGAAATTACACCTGCCACATCCTTATCGAACGTTGCTCTTCCCTGGCAAAGATGGACTACCCGGGAAGTATGAAACCAAACAAATAGAACTTTCTCTATTTGACATGGAAAATGATCCCTACGAAACCACAAATGTGATCGAAGACCATCCTGAAGTTGCGGAAAAATTAATTATTCTGGCAGAAAATCACAAGGATAAATTCTTTTCAGAATAAAGAATTTATCCTTGTTGTAAACAGGGTCTCAAAAGCTGATATTGTACAACCTACTTTATTTAACCAACACTTCTACCTACGCATAAAGCAAAACTTTGCTCCATGGATTTAGACAACATTATTGAATTCAAAGCTTCATCAGCACTAAGAGACAAACTCTCTCATTTTGGAATTGCCAAAACATTTGCTGAAGGAGATGTCATCCTCAATGAGGAAGCATACATCAAAGCCATTCCTATTGTTACAAATGGCAACATCAAGGTGATGCGAACCGAAGACGATGGCAGGGAGATTTTATTGTATTATATAAGGGCGGGTGAAAGTTGCATTATGTCTTTTTTAAGCGGAATTCATCAGGACACGAGCAAGGTAAAAGCAATTGCTGAAGAAAAAACAGATATCCTTTTTATCCCGATTGACAAAGTGAGCATACTGATAAAAGAACATCCTGAATGGTTAGATTTTATTTTTCGCCTATATCACAAACGTTTTGAAGAATTGCTAGAAGTGGTGAATGCCGTAGCTTTTAAAAAGATGGATGAACGACTTTTGAATTTTATCAAAAAGAAATGTGAATTGACAAAAAACCAAACACTTCAAATCACTCACGAACAAATAGCCAATGAACTTGGGACAGCCCGCGTGGTAGTTTCCCGCCTCCTCAAGCAAATGGAAGAAGAAGGATTGGTAACATTGGGGAGAAATAAAATATCTCTTGTATAATCTTTATGTTTTAGCCTAATGAAAGCTCCTGCCTCAAAAGACATCCTATTTGTGAGCATTCAACTTCTGCTTTTCATAGCCTACTTCTCCTCAAAATTTCAATTTTCATTCCAAACAAATCATTTTATTAAATATTCCTTTTTGCTTCTTAGCTTCTTGGGTTTGCTTGTTATTGTTCTTGCCATACTGCAGCTCAATAGAAACCTCACCCCTTTCCCAACTCCCAAGAAAGATGGAACACTGATACAAACAGGCCTTTATAAATTTGTTCGTCATCCGATCTATTCGGGAATAATTTTAGCGGCCATGGGTTTTGGGCTCTATCAAGGCAATTTATGGAAGGTCAGCATTGGAATAATATTGTGGGTTTTGTTTTATTTCAAATCCAAATACGAAGAAAATTTGCTTTCTAATCAATTCCCTGATTACAAATCATATAAAAAAAGCACAAATAGATTTTTCCCATTTCTATAAAAAAAATATTTGTGTAACAAAAGTAGCTGTACAGTTACTTCCATCTTCGGACTTTTGTGGTGAAATAAGTTATTCACACAAAAATTCACACGATGAAACCAAATATGGGCATAGTAGATAAGGCGGTAAGAATACTTGCAGCTATTGCAATTGTAGTTTTATATTTAGCAAGCCTAATTTCAGGAACAGTTGCAATTATTTTATTAGTACTTGCAGGCGTTTTCATTCTTACAAGCTTCATGGGTTTTTGCCCACTTTACTTACCATTTGGATTTTCTACCAAAAAAAAGAACTCGTAACATAGAGCTGCAAAAGCTCATCCAATCTTATTAAAAGCCAACTAGTAACACTTAATTGGGTGCAAAAGTGACACTTATGCATTGATTTCAAATATTTTAGCAGTAATCAATAATTGACTAAAAAAATCTAAAACAAATTAAAAATGAACGCAGAAAAAATCATCAAAGAAATGCAAGGCACAATAGTAGATGTGCGTACAACAGACGAATTCAACGAAGGAAATGCATCCGGAACGATCAATGTTCCTTTGCATGAAATACAGAGTAGAATTGATGAATTAAAAAAATTAAAACAACCTCTAGTTTTGTGTTGTGCATCGGGCAATCGAAGTGGTCGGGCAACTCAATTCTTATCACAGCAAGGTTTTGAATGTTACAATGGAGGTTCTTGGTTAACTGTGAAATACTATAAATCTCAAACTATATAAATTATGCTCAATACGATTAAACAACTTCTAGGTTTAGGCCCCAAAGTAGATTACGCGCAACTAATGAAACAGGGTGCAATTATTTTAGATGTTCGTACCAAAGCGGAATATCAACAAGGACACATCAAAGGTTCTCGAAATATCCCTTTGGACATCCTTTCAAATCAATATTTAAAATTGGGTAAGAACAAGACAATAATAACGTGCTGCGCAAGTGGGATGCGAAGTGCATCAGCTAAAAGCATGTTAAAATCAAACAACTACCAAGAAGTTTATAATGGCGGTAGTTGGGTTAGTTTACAAGGAAAAATTTAATAACATGGAACCGCACTTTTATAATGTAGACATCAACTGGAATCAAGAACGCAAAGGAGTAATGTGTTCGCCAGAATTGAATAGAGATGCAAACAGTTGCATTGAAGTAGCAACGCCACCGGAATTTCCAAAGGGTATTCCAGGAATATGGTCTCCGGAGCATTTATTTACAGCTTCTGTAAGTAGCTGCCTAATGACAACATTTTTGGCAATAGCAGAAAATTCCAAGTTGGCTTTTTCAAGTTTCAGTTGTAAATCGAAAGGGAAACTAGAACAAGTCCAAGGAAAATTTCTAATGGCAGAAATCATTCTTGAACCAACTGTAACGATAACCGATGAGAAAGATCGTGAAAGAGCAAAACGGGTGCTGCTTAAATCAGAAGCTGCTTGCTTAATTTCTAATTCCATCAAATCAAAAATCACTATGAACCCAACAATAAATTTAAGTTAACAATAAAGGATGAAATCCAACTGGACATTCACTCGGGTCCTATACCTCGTCATGGGAGGCATAATAATCACACAATCCATAAACAGCCAAGAATGGTTAGGAATTGCATTAGGCAGTTACTTTGCTTCGATGGGAATATTTGCTTTTGGCTGTGCTTCTGGAAGTTGTTTTGGAGGCAATTGTTATGTAGAAACAAAAACTAACACAAGTATTCATGATGTGAGGTATAAACGAGCGAAAACAAAAGACATTCACCCCGAGTAACTCATTACTAATTAATCTTAATACTAATAGATTAAACAGCTCTTCTAATCTGCTGAGATACTCTTAGAAACAAACTATCTGGAGAAAACTATGGAACTAGAAATTTGGCCACATGCTCCTAAGAGCTAGTGGCGATTGTTCTGACAATACAAAAAACTACCGTTAGATGCGTAGGGCATCACCTTAAACAAAGAAGTCCAATTCACTGAGCAAAATAAATTCATGGAATTATTAGGCTTTTTTAACGCGAACAGCGTTCATGCCTTTCATACCCCTTTCTAACTCAAAGGATACTTTGTCGCCTTCCCTGATCTCTTCCAGTACACCGTTGATATGTACAAAATATTTTTCCTGATTGTCTAGGTCTTTTATAAACCCAAACCCTTTGGAATCATTAAAAAATTCGACCCTGCCATTGTGGATAGGATCTACATCTTCTTCTATCTTTTTGGGGATGCCAATTTCGATATCACTGGCTTTGAAAACAGCCTTTTTCTTAGTTGGATCTGGCGGGGTATCTGTGATATTGCCATTTTCATCCAGATAGGCCATCATATTATCCAATCCACCACCTTCGGAATTAGCCTGGCGTTCTTCACGTTTTTTCTGCTTGTCCTGCTTCTTTTTTAAACGTTTCTTTTCTTTTTCTTTTTTACTAAATGTCTCTTGCGATCTTCCCATTCAAAATTTAATTAGTTATACTAAATGCTTTTTCCTATAAACAGCCTGGGAGTGAAATTGATTCAATGCAGCTGAATATTATTACAAATGCTGTAAATATTCGATCAAAGCAACCCGAATATAATTTGCACCTTACTCTTAAATGCAAAGGTACATTATTTAATCGAAACTGCTTAATTTGATACCAAATAGCTACATACTGAGGATTTGTAACAATTGCTAATCCAAATAGAATCAGTACTTTAAACAACAAATAATCTATATTGAATATGCCTGAATCAGGCATATTCATTTTACAATGCTACTACAAAGCTTCCAACACCTTAACCCTAAGACTATTTAACTCCTCACGATATTGCTCCAAAGAATTGAGCAACTGCGACTTTTTGCTTTGAAACTGTTTCGTTTTTTCAGAAAATAGTGTTTTGTAATATTCAATACCGTCGATCAAATTGTCATGAAAAGTATCGACATACTTTTGGTTTTTCTCCGTAAGAGGCTTAGCCATTTCCTCAATACTATTTTTCAAATAATCGACATACAAGCCAAGCTCTTTCAAAAACATGTGTGGGCGGTCGGTGCGCTCTATCACATTGGTTTTACCATAAATATGGCCAACCATTTCTTTGAGTGATACTTTTTTAGAATAATAGGCCATGTTTGGCCCCGGGCAAACAGAAACCCCCGGTCCCTCTTTTTTAAAATCCAACTTGTTATTGAGCAATACCGATGTTCCCAATCCTACACAAATGCATGATTTTTCCACTACTTTATCAAATGCTTTTTGGTAAGCTTCGTCGTCATTGGCATGGAGTTTTTTCAATTCTCTCAATTTCAAAAACTGGTATTGTCGGGATGCGATGCAGATGGCCTTGTCTCCAAACTCCTTATTTAGTTCCACAAATTTATTCGGACAGGCACTTCCCGGACGGCCCTTTGCAATATTCTTTGCTTGTTCGGCATCCTTGCTATTGCCACGAAGGTTATTGAATGGAACACCAAGTGGGGAAACACCACTCAAATACAAATCCTTTTCTTTTGCTTCCAATAACAATTCAAGTGTATGATCATCCACATTCGTAACTTCAGGAGATAGCAAAAACGGCGTTCCCCAACCTACTGAATCTATATCGTAATAATCCGTCAAAAATCCATGCTCTTCGGCCGTACCAACCCCACCTTGTGCCGTAATCTTAATTTCCATAGGCTGTTCGGGAACAACTTTCCCCTTGGCAGCCAAGGTTGCTGCAAGGATTTCGTGTGTAGTAGCAATCAGGTCTTTTCGATTCGTTTTGAATTCTTCCAAAATCGGCCCCATAAGATATCCATCCGTAGCAAAAGCATGCCCACCACAGTTCAACCCCGATTCCACTCTATATTCAGAAACCCAAATCCCTTTTTTAGCCAAAAATTTACCCTGAATCAAGGCTGATCTGTAATCACTTACCTTCAGAATTATTTTCTTTTTGATTTCGCCTTTTTCATTTGGAAAGAAATCTTGAAAATTTTCCATGTAGCTATACAGGCGTGGGTTCATTCCGGCAGACAAAATCAATGAAGAACTAAGGTCGCTTTCGGCAAAACCCCGGAGTGCCGCATGAGCATCGTTATATTGTTGAGGAAGTTTCTCATTATTTTTATAGGTCTCACGATCCAGCTTAGTCATGATATTTACATCAATAGAACCGAGAGGCAAATTTTCACTAAACCATTTCTGAAGCCCTTTAAAATTGTTGCTTTGCACAAAGTGCTGGAACTTTTGCTTAAGCTCGGAAAGATCAGGAAGCATCTCAATATACTTTTCAAAATCACCGCCTTTCTTATTGATAGAACTCCTCAGTTCCTCCAGTCTTTCTTTGGAGACTCTATCGATCACATTTAGATAGGCCGTAATACGCTGTGCCCTGAAATCTTCCATTTTGTCGGATATTTCCTGAAAAGGAAAATTGAATTTCTTGCAATAAAACTCCCGCATCTTTTCTATTAAAACATCATCTACCAAAGAAATAACAGATGAAATTCCATATTGTGCCACCTTGGCCGGAGTATCGATCGTAAAACCAATTCCCATTACGGGAATATGAAAATTATGTGAATATGTCATGTTACTAATTGTTTTCCAATGCCTTTCAAAAAGCAAAATTGCATTTTTTAAAACCAGTATTTTATGAGCAAGGTCATTAAATGGTAAGTTTTTTTTGCTATTGTTTGTTTAGAAGGCAAAACACCTGATAAAATCACATCAAAACCCATGAGCTGATCGAGGCAATTTTTTGGTGATTAAAAATAATTCCCATGTAATTCAACAAGCATTTCTTTTTCTGCTAAACAACCATAATTTTGAGTTTCTCTAAAAACGACAAATGAAATTAGCATTCACATTTTTTCTCTTCATAATCTCGTCAATAACAAGTATCGCCAAAGAAATTGACCTGACGATTCAGGCCAACTGGCAATTCCAACAGGTTGGAAAAACGGCATGGCTACCGGCCACTGTTCCCGGAACGGTCCACACTGACTTGCTAAAAAATGGTGAAATTGAAGAACCACATTTTGGTACCAATGGGCGTGATCTACAATGGATAGAACGCGAAGACTGGGAATACAAAACTACCTTCCTTGCAGATGGTGAGATCATTACCAAAGATAAAATAGTGCTTGATTTCCATGGATTGGATACCTATGCTGACGTTTATTTAAATGATTCGCTGATCTTGGTATCGAATAATATGTTCCGCAGTTGGGAAGTAAGCGTCAGTTCCATCATACGCAGTGGAGAAAATGAATTGCGCATTTATTTTCACTCTCCAATCAAAAAAACTGAACCTATTTATGAAAGCCTAGGCTACACCCTTCCCGTAACTTCCGCCGATCAAGCGGATAAAAAATTGAGTGTATTTTCCAGAAAGACCCCGTATCATTTTGGGTCCAACTCAAGTCCGAGATTTGTAACTTCTGGAATCTGGAAGCCAATTACCCTCAGGGCATGGGACACGGCCCAACTGAAGGATGCTTATTTAGTACAAAAATCATTATCAGATGAAGAAGCTAAATTGCTGGCAAATCTGGAATACGAGGCCACAAGGCCATTCGTTGGCGAACTTGAAATATTGATCGATGGAAAATCCGTAAAAACATCGACCGTTGACCTCCGCATTGGAATTCAAAAGGACAATATTTCCATGACGATTGATAACCCGGAACTCTGGTGGCCTAACGGACTTGGAAATCAAAAACTTTATAACATTGAAGTTCGCCTAAAAAAAGCCGGTGATATTGTAGATTCTAGAACCATTCAAACGGGATTGCGTACGGTCGAATTGGTTCAGGACAAAGACAATGAAGGGCATAGCTTTTATTTCAGGGTCAATGGCAGACCTGTTTTTATAAAAGGTGCCAACTACGTTCCACAAGATAATTTCCTACCCAGCGTGACTCCCGGGCGCTACGAGCATCTGCTACAATCTGCCATAGATGCCAACATGAACATGGTTCGCGTTTGGGGCGGGGGGATTTACGAAAATGATTTATTCTATGAACTGTGCGACCAAAAAGGATTGTTGGTCTGGCAGGATTTTATTTTCTCAGGTGCCATGTATCCCGTTGATTCTTCTTTTCTGGAAAATGTGCGTGAAGAGGCCAAGGAAAATGTCGCACGCTTGAGACATCATCCGAGTTTGGCTCTATGGTGTGGCAATGACGAAATACTTATGCAATGGCAAAAGTGGAAGAACAACACCAATCCAGAAGGCAACCAAACAACACTTTGGACAGATAAAAAGGCTTCAATTTCCATGGTCAATTCCTATCAGAAATTATTTAAAGACATATTACCCACAGCAGTAAAAAACTATTCACAGGGCGTCCCATATTGGGAATCTAGCCCTTCGGCTATGAATGGTGCCGTAGCAAATACGAATAGCGGGGATCAACATTATTGGAGTGTCGGGCAGGGAAAGGAACCATTTGAAGCTTATCAAAAAAACATTGGCCGGTTTATAAGTGCATATGGTTTTCCTTCCTTGCCGGAAATAAAAACCATTGGGGCATTTGCCAAAGCAGCCGATTGGGATTTGGGTTCCGAACCAATGCAGGCCCATCAGGGAACGACAGGAAACTATGAAATGATCAAAAAATATATGGCCGATAATTTTCGGGAACCCATGGATTTTGAGGGCTTTTTGTACCTCAGCCAGCTGCTACAGGCCCAAGCGGCCAAGATGGCCATTGAGGCGCACCGCATGAATAAACCGACCACAATGGGCAGTCTCATTTGGCAGTTAAATGAAAGTTGGCCGGGTGCGTCACCTTCTGGGGTTGATTATTTTGGCAGATGGAAAGCACAGCAGTATTATACCAAAAGGGCTTTTGCGGATGTCATCATTGCATTTGAGGCCAAGAGAAATGAGCTGAAAATCCATGGAATTTCTGACCTATATGAAGATCAGAAAGCATTGCTCACTATCGAATTGGTAGATTTAAATGGTAAAACCATTGTCCATCATGAGAAAAAACCTAGGCTAAAAGCCAATGCAAACAGCATACTTTGGAAGGGATCGAAAGCTGAATTGCTGAAAAAACAAAAAACTTCAGAAATATACCTAAGGGCAAAATTGGTTTTGGAAGATGGCACAGTGACGGAAAGCACACATCTATTTGTCCCGCTTAAAAAGCTGTCGCTAGAAAAACCTGACATCAAATATGACTTTGAGGAAAAAGGAGGGAAATTATTCGTGAAACTATCATCCAACAAAACTGCCTTTGGTGTTTGTTTTGACTCCAAAGACTTGGATCTGCTCTATAGCGACAACTATTTTACCCTTCATACCAAAACCCCAAAATTGGTGGAAATAAAAACGGATATTTCCCATGGAGAAATAAAAAACAAACTGACTGTGAAGTCGCTAGCCGATAGTTATGGAAGGTAAATCCATGGATTTAGAGGGCATTTTAGGCAAAAAATCATATACTTGTGGGCTTAAATATTTCCCATATTGATATCCATATTAGAATCTTTCCACCTCAACAACGAACAATGGTTTTGGATGCTGTTGTGCGCCCTGTTCGTGGGTATGTCTAAAACCGGCGTGGCAGGCCTCGGCATGTTGATCGTGCCTATTTTAGCTACAATCTTTGGAGGTAAGTCCAGCTCGGGTATTTTATTACCCATGCTCAGCATGGCAGACTTGTTTGCGGTATTTTACTACCATAGGCATGCGGAGTGGAAGTACATCTTTAAACTCATGCCCAGCACCGTGGCCGGGGTATTGGTAGGATTGTTCGTGGGTAATATTGTCAACGACGAGCAGTTCAAATTGATCATGGCTGTGATCATCCTTGTCGGGCTGGCGATTATGGTGTGGCGTGAGCGCAAAAGGTCTGACGTTGCCATTCCACACAATTGGTTGTTTTCTTCGATTGCCGGTTTGTTGGGAGGGTTTTCAACCATGATCGGAAATGCTGCAGGTCCTGTGATGTCTATTTATTTCCTGTCGATGATGCTACCTAAAAACAACTTTATCGGCACGGCAGCGTGGTTTTTCCTGATTATTAACCTATTCAAAATCCCATTTCATGTGATGGTCTGGGAGACCATAGACATGAACACCTTCACGCTTAATCTGGCCATGTTCCCAATGATCATGCTGGGGGCTTTTCTGGGCTTTCGTTTGGTAAAGATCATTCCCGAAAAACCATACCGGATTTTCATTATAGCTTCTACGGCACTAGCGGCTTTAAAATTATTCTTCTAAAAAAAGAAAAGCGGGATATGTCCCGCGATTCAACCTAACTACTAACCACACAATTGATTCTTAATTTCAAAAGAGAATAGGTACTGCGCTTTTTTTCTTCAATCCTCTACACCATTCCTCGCCAGCACAGCCACCAAATTCCTTTATGCCAAAAACCCTCACTTCCCAACTTCACTACTCGATTTTTGACTTGTGTATTCCTACCCCACAAACCCACTTCACACACCTCTTTAAAATTGTCTTAGAACCTCCAATTGAAATTTATACCCTACCCTTCTTCCAACTTTCAATCAGATTCGAATGATATTATACCAAAAGCATGCTAATTCCATACTTTACTGAAAAACAAGTATTTAAATTTTTATATAGTCTATAATATCTCCCACAAAGAGACATATTCCCCAAATTGGGACTTATAAACCATCAATTTTCCATGGGATTGAAGTTGCAAGTGCTAATGGCACACTTCTACTTTCTTTCATAAAAGAAAAAATTTGATCCGGTTTAAACCTTTCCTACCGGGCAGCATCAAAGGTTCATAAAATAAAGTTGAACACTAAATTTTTCTATTATGAACCATTTAATAAGATCATGCTTTACAGTGGCTGTGGTTGGCTTATTTGCCACATCATGCCAAGAAGACAACGAAACGACAAGTCAATTATCTGATTCGGATATTTTGATTGCCGAAAATGAAGCAACTATGGAATCGGCATTTGAAGATGTAGATGACATTGGTTATGAAGGCCTTCTACTTTTTGAATCTGGAGGTAGGATGGAAGAACGAAAAGAAAGCCCAATCCGTTGCGCCACAAAGACGCACGACAAAGAGCTAAATATCATTACCATCGACTTTGGAGATGGCTGTGAAGATAGATTTGGTAAGGTACGAAGCGGAAAAATCATCATCACTTACACAGATAGACGATTTGTACCCGGGGCAGTACATGCAATAACATTTGAAAATTTTTTCATCGATGGCATACAGATCGAAGGAACCCGCACCCGAACCAACATCTCCGAGTCTACTGAAGATACTTTGAAATTTCAAACTGTTTTGGAAGATGGTAAAGTCACCTGGGAAGATGGCACTTTTGCTACACGCGAGGCAGATTGGATAACTACAAGAATTCGCGCAAGCAATCCGATCAACGACGAACGTATCTTAACAGGAGGAGCCAGCGGCGTTACCAGAGAAGGTGCTAACTACACTGTCGAGATCACAAAAGACATTGTGTGGAAAAGAGGCTGCCTTAGCAACCTAAGAGTAATGGTACCAGTCGAAGGCACGAAAGTAAAAGAAGTTGAAGGGGGTAGCACCGTGGTAATAGACTATGGCGATGGCACCTGCGACAATCTGATCGACATCACCAAAGACGGTGTCACGGAAACAGTGGAATACAAAGGACATAAACGCAAACTGCACTAGGTTAGCTACAATCAGTTAAACAAGCCGGTCTCTTCAGGGATCGGCTTTTTTTATGCCTCAGAAGATAACTTCGTAACACCGAGTTTGTCGGGAGATTTCTCTAATAATTCCTTTTGACTGCATTTGAAAATGGGGTGAACAAAATCCGGTGCGATTTCTACCATGGGCACCAAGACAAAATTGCGATTTTGATTTTGAGGATGCGGAACTAACAGATTTTCTGTCTGAACTATCTCATTTTGATAATATAAAATATCAATATCGATGCTTCTTGTCCCCCATTTTGTCTTTCTAACCCGCCCCAGTGCTTTTTCTATTTCATTCACTTTTTTCAACAACTCTTCGGGAGAAAGCGCAGAATCTACTTCGACGACTTGATTTAAAAAATCAGGCTGATTTTCCGCTCCCCATGCTTTGGTGGCATACAGGGAAGAAGTGGTAATAATGCCACCAATTTCCATGGAAATCATTGCACGGGCTTTTTCGAGCATCGCATTGCTGTCTCCAAGATTACTACCTAATAATAGATATATTCCGCTCATCCTTTAAAAATCTCAAAAATATAATTATGCTTTTTATACAATGATACAAAGACTAATTTTGTTACCAATTTTTAGCTAAGATAGAGATATGAAGTTTTTGAGAAATCTGCTGGCAGTGATAGTCGGCTTGTTCATTTTTACATTCCTGATGTTTTTCATTTTGGCAATAATTGCTTCGTCAGAGTCCGGAGACAAAGTAACCACGCTAAAAGATAACTCCGTACTCCATTTAAAGCTAAACAAGCCAATTTATGAACGCGAAGTAGAAGACCCATTTGAGGGAGTCCCAATGCTCTCCGCCGTCCAAAGTGGGATCGGCCTGATGGAATTTAAAGAGGCTATAAAGCATGCCGCAGAAGATGATAAAATAAAGGGAATCCTGTTGGAAACACCTAACGTGATGGCCGGAGTTTCTAGCATTGGCGAATTGCGCGATGCTCTGGAGGCATTTAAAGCTTCCGGAAAATTCATATACAGCTATAGCGAAATGTACACAGAAGGAGCCTACTACCTCGCCTCCGTTGCGGATTCGGTATTTATAAACCCTGATTTTTCCATGATCGAATTCAATGGATTGAATATGGAAAGTATGTATTTCAAAGGTCTTTTTGAAAAACTGGAAATAGAGCCTCTGATATTTAAAGTCGGGGATTATAAAGCAATAAGTGAGCCTTTTGATCGCAAGGATATGAGCCCCCAAGTTAAAGAAAGGAACAAGGAGTTACTGATCAACCTTCATGAAAACATCCTCAAAAAAGTAGCCAAAAGCCGTGGATTATCCATGGAAGCGGTTAAAAACATTTCTGATTCTGCTCTGGTAAATCTGGAATCTGACGCCGTAAAATATGGCCTTGTGGATCAACTCACCTATCGTGATGAGGTGATGGATTTGATTAAAAATAAGGTTGGAGCAAATAAAGCCAAGGATATTAATTTCGTGAGTTATGGTAAATACAGAAAATCTTTCAGCAGCTACAAATCCTCTAAAAACAAGATCGCCGTCATTGTGGCCTCGGGAAATATTGTAACGGGCAAAGGCTCCAACGAAAACATAGGATCAGACAAATTTGCCAAAGAAATAAGGAAAGCAGCGGAAGATGACAACATCAAAGCCATCGTGATGCGCATCAACTCCGGTGGAGGAAGCGCCTTGGCAAGTGACATCATGTGGCGAGAAATAAATCTCGCAAAAGAAAAGAAACCCGTTATTGCTTCCATGTCCGATTATGCTGCATCAGGCGGGTACTATATGGCTATGGCCTGCGACACCATTTTGGCCCAACCGAATACTATCACAGGTTCAATCGGTGTTTTTTCCATGATTTTTAATATGCAAAACTTCTTGAACAACAAACTTGGAATTACCACCGACAACGTAAAAACCGGATATTTTTCTGACTTGTATAGCATGACCGGCCCACTTTCTGATTATGAAAAGCAGCACATCCAAAAAGGCACCAACAATGCATACCTAGCTTTTAAATCCAAGGCTGCCGAAGGAAGACATATGGACGTCGACCAACTGGAATCTATCGCTTCCGGAAGGATTTGGACCGGAGATGAGGCGCTGGCCAATGGACTGGTGGATGCTTTAGGCGACTTGGATGATGCAGTAGAGATTGCCGCCAACTCAGCAGGTGTCTCGGACGATTATCGCATCCGAGTATATCCGGTTCAGAAAGACCCATTAGAAGAATTTCTACTTAAACTTGCCGGTGAGGAGGAAACAAATGCTATCACAAAAAAAATCGATGCTATATTTCCTTATTTCAAAAGCCTTCAAACGCTTCAGGAACTGAAAGGCATCCAGGCGAGGTCGTTGGTGAAAGTTGGGTTTTAGAAATATTCGAATTGAATCAAGTCAAGTTCATGGATTTTGGATAGTTTTTTTTATTTACACACTATCAAGCCATGAAGTCCTTTGAAATCGTAAATCGTGATGGGCAATTGAAAAAAATAAATGACATAAAAAAAGCTGCTCAAGGGCAGCTTTTTTTTATGGAATAGAGTCTAGAGTCAACTTATTTGTTAAAAGTTAATTCAATGGTTATTTCAATTTCTTCATCTACTTCATCGTCATTGATATCTTCTTCAACTATTTCATTCTGCAACGCTACAAGCACACTGGATGTCAGGGACTTTATTGGTATGTCCTGAGTGTCCTCATCTGGATCATCATAATCAAGGGTCAATATACTGGTGGATTCATTGTAAGACCATGTTCCTGTACTCGGGTCACCATCGTCAGAATCTACCACAAATGTCTTGTCTGAATTAAAAGTCAATTCGATATCCGATATCTCATCTTCAAACTCTGATTTCAAATATGCTGCTGCCAACTCAGCTTCAGACTGTGATACTCCCTCAGACACGAGATACTCTACGATTGTTTGATCGCCTACCATCATATCGATATCTATCGATTGTGATGTCCAATCCCCTACCAAGTTTTCTTCACCCGTTTTGGTGTCTTCATCATTATCACCGCCATCACAACTACTTAGGATGATTACAGAAAATAAAATCGAGAATGAATAAAGAAATAATTGCTTAACTAATTTCATACCTGTTCTATTTAAATTAAAATATATTTTACACAAAACTATATATTATAACACAGTATAAAGCATCAATCAGCAGTTGGAAATTACATGGCAAAACACGTCAAAAGTACTCTATATAGTACATATAGCTACATTTACGATGTTGAATATTTATCGAAAGATATATCTATTTTGTTTAATTCATAACTACTATTAGGCTCAGGTACCTATTATTCAAAAAAGGGTCAAAGAAACCGTAAAATTCGCATTCTCTTGGAATTATACGCAGATAGAATTAATATTTCTATTTACACTAATCTCTATGATTTTTGTGATAATATCGTAGATTTATTGTCTATAAATAATTTCAATCGTAATGGCGAACTGTTAACTTTACAAATTAAAATCATGGGATTTTGATGGCTTTTTGACCTATTTTGACACAACAACACGTAAGACCCAAACAAGTGAATAGCCAAAGAAAGTCTAGGACTCTAATACAATTTGAGTTTAAAAACATAAAAAATGAAAATTGGAATCATAAATGAAAAATCAGACAACCGTGTGGCCATTGTCCCCGATCTGGCCAAGCGCCTGATCGACGAGGGAAATGAAATCATCGCCGAAAATGGTTGCGGGGCGTCTGCCTTATTTTCAGATAAACAATATACCGAGGCAGGAGTAAAACTTGTCAACAGACAGGAAGTCCTGAAGTCAGCCGAGCTGATTTGCACCATTGTACCATTGGAAGCTGATGAACTCAAACAGCTATCTCCAGAGACTGTTGTCATCTCTTCTTTTCAGCCATACAATTCCCTTGATAAAACAAAGGAAATAGCCAGCCATAATCTGACAGCGTTTAGCATGGATATGATTCCGAGGATTACGCTCGCTCAAGCCATGGATGTGCTTTCTTCTATGGCTTCCATCGCAGGGTACAAGGCGGTATTGATGGCAGCAAATTACTTACCAAAATACTTCCCCATGCTTACAACTGCTGCGGGCAGCATTCCTCCTGCCAAAGTTTTGATTATGGGAGCTGGAGTTGCAGGCTTGCAGGCGATTGCTACAGCTAAGCGGCTCGGTTCTGTGGTGCAGGCATTTGACACGCGGGCAGCCTCTAAAGAAGAGGTACAAAGCTTGGGTGCTAAATTTGTGGAAGTAGAAGGTGCTGTAGATGATAAGGCAGCAGGTGGCTATGCCGTAGAGCAAACGGAAGAATACAAACAAAAGCAGCGCGAAAAAATATTTGAAGAGGCAGTAAAGGCCGATGTGATCATCACCACGGCGCAACTTCGTGGAAAAGCTGCTCCAATTTTGATTACCAAAGATATGGTGGAGCAAATGAAAGCCGGCTCTGTGATCGTGGACATCGCTTCCTCTACCGGTGGCAATTGTGAATTGACTGAGGACAACAAGATTGTGGTAAAACATGGTGTCACCATCATTGGCAATTCTGAATTGGCAGCGGATGTACCAAACCACGCCAGTCAGTTATTCAGCAAGAATGTTCATAACTTTTTGAAAACCTTTCTGAAAGAAGGTAAGGTCGAGATTGATATGGAAAATGAGATATTGAAATCAAGCTGTATCGCTTCCAAGGGGGAAGTTCTTTACGGAAAATAAAATATAATAATCATGGAAAGTATTATACAATTTATAACAGCAAATATTGGAATGCTTTACATTCTGGTATTTGCCATCTTTTTGGGCATGGAAGTGATCTCCAAAGTACCAACTGTATTACACACGCCATTGATGTCTGGAGCCAACGCCATTAGTGGTGTGGTCGTGATTGGGGCAATTATCCTCATTCGCAACGCCGACCCGGGTAATTATATCCTACTAATTACGGGCATGATCGGCATAGCCTTGGCAACCATCAATGTGATAGGAGGATTTGCGGTAACGGACAGAATGCTCCAAATGTTCAAAAAGAAGAAAAAATAACTTAACCGACAAGGCACGTGGAAAATCCCATCATAGACTTTTTATATCTCATTTGTATTATTCTTTTTGTCATCGGACTGAAAAGACTCAGTCATCCTGACACAGCCAAGAAAGGAAATATCATTGCTGGCATAGGTATGGGTTTGGCCATACTTGTTACTATATTCTACCCCATCGAAAACGAAGCCAATAATTATCTATGGATTGCTGCTGGGCTGGTACTGGGCGGTGTGATCGGATATGTGGCTGCAATGAAGGTAAAGATGACCGCCATGCCCGAAATGGTTTCCCTTTTCAATGGGTTGGGGGGAGCTTGCTCTATGCTCATTGCCATAGTAGAATTCTACAATCTTCCCACAGGCACCAATATGATGAGTACTCAAGTGCTTACCATAATTTTTGCTTTGTTTATTGGAAGCATCGCTTTCACAGGAAGTATCGTGGCCTGGGGCAAACTCGATGGATTTTTTAGAGATAGTCTGGTATTACCAGCTCCGCAAATCATCAACCTGATTATGCTCTTGTTAGTAATTGGATTGAGTGGCTATATCATGATGCAGCCAGATATTAATTTCATGCTTGCGCTGATTTTATTGGCTGTTTGTCTGACATATGGTGTCACTTTCGTGATGCCGATCGGCGGTGGTGATATGCCTGTGGTCATTTCATTGCTCAACTCTTTTACAGGTATTGCAGCAGCCGGCGCAGGATTGATCTACGGCAATCAGGTGATGATTGTGGGTGGAATTACCGTTGGCGCAGCGGGTACAATACTTACGGTATTGATGTGCAATGCGATGAACAGATCTCTGTTCAATGTAGTGATCGGCGGATTTGGCGGCGGGGGAAAATCCGGCGGAAGTGATCGTGAGCAAGTCGCCAAGGAAGCTACTGTCAGCGACACAGCCATTCAATTAAAATATTCCAACAAAGTAATCATCGTTCCGGGATATGGGCTTGCTGTAGCCCAAGCGCAGCATGCTTGCCATGACCTGGAAAAGGCTTTGGAAGCCGAAGGTGTAGATGTGAAATATGCTATTCACCCTGTGGCAGGAAGGATGCCCGGGCACATGAACGTATTGTTGGCCGAAGCAGATGTGCCATATCCTAAACTACTTGAACTGGAAGATGCTAATGAGCAACTGCCTTCTACAGACATGGTATTGGTGATCGGAGCCAATGACGTGGTAAACCCAGCTGCCAAAGAAGACACAAGCAGTCCGATCTACGGCATGCCAATTCTAGACGTCGAAAAAGCCAAGACGGTGATTGTGCTGAAAAGAAGTATGCGGCCCGGATATGCAGGCATCGAAAACCCATTGTTCTTTGGTGAAAAAACCAAGATGCTCTTTGGCGATGCCAAAGATTCGCTCGGTAAGCTGAAGTCTGAAATTGCTAATGCTTAATTGAATGGCATTGCTTCAAAGAAAGTGCTCTACTTAAAATTTAACTTATACGAAAAGCACCATCGGTACTCAAATATTTATTATCAAAAAGCCTTCAAAATCCATGGAATTTAATAGGCTTCAATTTAAACCTTTTTGTGCCATTTCTTAACTATCACTCTTGAGCATGATATTTTTTCAACTATTCCTAAATAGCAGATAACTGCGATTTCAAAACCTTCCCATCGAACCCCATTGATAGGGGTATTTGTTTGTATTAAGTCAGGTGGGTCATGCTTTGTTTGTATTGGCAGTGTTTGGGATGATCATTGGTGTTCGGTATTGATGAGTATGGAAGGTTGCTAAACCAAAAAAGCCCCAAAAAAGGGGCTTTTAAAATAAAAGGTTGGCGGCGACTTACTCTCCCACCTATTACGGCAGTACCATCAGCGCTGAGGGTCTTAACTTCTCTGTTCGGAAAGGGAAGAGGTGGACACCCCCGCTATAGCCACCATTGGATCTTTGGGTTTTTTTAGGCTCAACCGAACATGTGAGCCTTCCCATAATATTTCTATTTAGCAATCAAGCACTAAAAGACATGTTTATTGTGAAAGAGTTATAAAGTTCTTGGTATAGAAAACGAGCTACAAAAGAAAGCGATTGGGCAATTAGTACTACTCGGCTATGACATTACTGCCTTTACACCTGTAGCCTATCGACGTCATCATCTCTGACGGCCCTTATATGGAAGCCTCATCTTGAGGTGAGTTTCGCGCTTAGATGCTTTCAGCGCTTATCTCGACCGCACATAGCTACTCAGCGGTGCACCTGGCGGCACAACTGATACACCAGCGGTACGTCCAACCCGGTCCTCTCGTACTAAGGTCAGGTCCTCTCAAGCTTCCTACGCCCACAACAGATAGGGACCGAACTGTCTCACGACGTTCTGAACCCAGCTCGCGTGCCACTTTAATGGGCGAACAGCCCAACCCTTGGGACCTTCTCCAGCCCCAGGATGTGACGAGCCGACATCGAGGTGCCAAACCGCTCCGTCGATATGAGCTCTTGGGAGCGATCAGCCTGTTATCCCCGGAGTACCTTTTATCCTTTGAGCGATGGCCCTTCCATGCGGAACCACCGGATCACTATATCCTACTTTCGTACCTGCTCGGCTTGTAGGCCTCACAGTCAAGCACCCTTATGCTATTGCGCTCTGCGCACGGTTACCAAACGTGCTGAGGGTACCTTTGAAAGCCTCCGTTACTGTTTTGGAGGCGACCACCCCAGTCAAACTACCCACCACACAATGTCTCCCGCTCAGCGGGATTAGGCATCAGATAAGGAAAGGGTCGTATTTCAAGGGCGACTCCACGATGCCTGGCGACACCGCTTCATAGTCTCCGACCTATCCTACACATCCCTTACCCAATGTCAATGTGAAGCTGCAG
>JAUHYU010000028.1:0-22500 GCA_030426345.1 Bacteroidia bacterium | reverse complement strand
ATCATCCGCTGACTTCTTTATGTTAATGTCAATCTTGCCAACGCCTCCCATGGAATCTACGGCATTCTTGCAAATATTTTCGATCACCCAATCAAACAATGGCTTATTTATCCGAGCTCTGATATCTGAAGGTTTTGCACTTAGGTTGATCTCTACTTTTTTTGAGACACGTTTCCTTAAATAGGATAATGTTGCCTCTATGGCTGCTGGTAAATTTTCATAATTAAGTACGGGGACACTCCCAATATTTGAGAACCTTGCTGTAATCATTTCTAGTCGGTGAATATCTTTCTCAAGTTCCTCGATTATTTCACTGTTCTTCAATGTTTCATCTTCCTTGAAATATTCCACCCATGCCATGAGCGAAGAAATGGGCGTACCCAACTGGTGTGCTGTTTCCTTTGCCAGACCCACCCATACTCGATTTTGTTCGGCTGACTTGGAATAATTAAATGCTATATAGGCTATGATGCCAAAAATAACAATCACGGAAAGCTGTACCAACGGATAATATTCTAGGCGATTGAGCAAAACCGAATTTTTATAATATATGTATTGATAATCATATACTTCGCCCTTTTCATCCCTAAAGGGGATTTCAATCGGATCATATTCCAATTTCATTTCCTCTAGGATATTCATAAGAAAATCTTCCCTTTCACTTTCGCTTATAGCTGGATCTATCTCAATATTCTTTGTGCCCAGAATCAGACCTATTCCATTTGTTTGAATCACCGGAATAGAATTGTTCCGGTATGTGATCTCTTGTACTACAAAAGCCAGCTCATCCGGACTGTTTTGATTATTAACTGTAAATTCCAATGATTTGGCATATAACTGCATGATGCCAAGTTCTCTTACTTTAAGCTGTTCTACAATGATCCTCGTAAAATAAACTGATGCCAGGGCTATAGCAAATGCGAAGACTACTACCACCAAGTTTATGGTAGATTTTTTCTTTATTAAGTCTAAACTTTTATCAGACAGATTTTGAGTGTCCTTTGCCATTATCTAAGGTATACTCCCTTTGAGTTTAATTAGAGGTAAAATATTTCCTCCCAAATTTAGTTCAGCCAAACAAAAAAGCCGCTAAAAAGCGGCCTTTAATTTAATGATATATAATGCATTACCTGCCCATGCCATAATAGGCCTCTTTTCCATCAGGGTATTTCCCTTTTATCAAAATGCCATCTCCAGTTATATTTCTGAATATATTCCTGAGCTCGTTTACATCTTTTACAGGTCTATTGTTGATAGAAGTGATTAAGAATCCATCTTTGATTCCGGCGTCTTTCCATTTTCCATTATCGATATCCTCGATCACTACACCACTTTCTACATCGTAGGATTTTAATTCATCCTCGGTAGCATTTCTCAATGAGGCCCCTTCAATAGCATAGGAATCATCTTTCTTTACGATTTTTATATCGTTGTCGATATTTTTGAGTTTAGCAGACGTGGTTTCAAATTTTCCATTTCTGTGGTAAGTCACTTTTATTTTGTCACCCGGTCTGTTTCTCGCTACCAGATCCTGGAGCTCAGCAACATTGGTAACCGCCATGCTATTAATTTCTGTAATCACATCTCCTTTTTTCAACCCAGCCTCTTCGGCAGCGCTGTTTTCGTAGACATTATTTACATAGGCTCCTTTCAAATCATCAATTTCTTCCTCAATCCTGGGATCGGTAACATTCATAATTTCGATACCTAAAACTGCCCGCTGCACCAAACCATATTCTATTAGGTCATCCACAACTTTTTTGACCAACGAGACCGGAACAGCAAATGAATACCCTGTATATGATCCGGTGGGTGAAGCAATTGCAGAATTGATACCAATCAGTTCGCCACGAAGATTTACAAGTGCCCCTCCACTATTGCCAGGGTTGACAGCAGCATCAGTTTGGATAAACGACTCAATTCCATACCGCTCACGGAGTATGCCAATATTCCTTCCTTTTGCACTCACAATTCCAGCAGTTACTGTCGAAGTCAAGTCAAACGGATTGCCAACAGCCAAAACCCATTGGCCTACTCTCACCTTATCTGAATTTCCATAATTTACAAATGGAAGCCCCTTTTCGTCAATCTTGATTACGGCAATATCTGTATTGGGATCAGTTCCAACTAAAGTTGCTTTATATGTTCTGTTGTCATGTAGTGTCACTTCCAACTCATTGGCTCCTGCCACTACATGGTTATTAGTTACAATATATCCATCTTCCGAAATAATTACTCCCGAGCCGGAACCATGTTGTTCAGGTGCATTTTGCTGATATTGGCGTGGATCTCCAAAAAAATCTTTCAACATATCGTCAAAAGGACTTTGGGCAGAATTACCTCTTGCAGAGGCAGGAACTGTTGATTTGATATGCACAACCCTCGGCGTAACCAACTCGGCTGCATATACAAAATTGAGTCCTTCCGGCACCACATATGAAGAATCATTCAAGTAATTGGAAAACTGCACGTTGTTATTTGAAGGCAACTGAATAACAGACGGTCTGTCCTTCTCAAATAACTTATACCCTCCCAAGGCTATCACTCCCCCAAAAAAGGATGAAATAATTAAGCCTATCATTAACTGTTTCCTATTCATTTTCTTAGTTTTTTATTGAACATTAAAGTTATCATATTTCTTTTACAATTTATGTTTAGTATCAACGAGCAAATGCTCCATTTGATACCCTTTTAACATTTTTTAACAATAAAGCCCTCAAAATCCATGAACTGGCTCTACGCTGACTGACATGGAGCATTGCTCAGCTTTTTCGTGTTTGCAACGCATAAATTTTCCATGGATTTTAGATGCTTTTTGAGCCAGTTTGGCTGGTATGGTGTGCAGGGGTTTGAAGAAATAGTAACTTGACAGCGACTGCTCAATTTCCGTTCATCAATTCCAAAACTTCTTCGATAAACTCACGGTTATTTGCTAATCTTGGGACTTTGTGTTGCCCGCCAAGTTTACCCCTCTTTTTCATCCATTTGTAAAAAGTCCCCGGATTGGCAAAATGGATAACCGGAGCTTCCAAAGCAATGTCTTTATAGCGCTTGGCCTCATAATCGGAATTGGCTTCCCTCAAAGTATTGTCAAGCGTTTCCATAAATAAGGTTTTGTCAGAAGGCAGTTCGTTGAACTCAATAATCCACTCATGCCCGCCCTTTTTATCAGAGTCAATATACCGCGGCCCCGCAGTATAATCTCCAATGATCGCTTGGGTTTCTTCACAGGCCTTCTTGATCGCCTGCTCCGCATTTTCTATGATAAGCTCTTCGCCAAACGCATTGATAAAGTGTTTCGTCCTTCCGGAAATCCTAATGCGAAATGGATCCAAGCTGGTAAATTTCACTGTATCACCAATCATGTACCGCCACAAACCTGCATTGGTAGATATCACCAATGCATAATTTTTATGTAGTTCCACTTCCGCTAAGCCAATGGTTTTTGGATGGCTTTCATGAATATGCTCCAAAGGTATAAATTCATAAAAAATCCCATAGTCAAGCATTAATAATAAATCCCCAGACCCTTCAACATCCTGAATGCCAAAGAATCCTTCAGACGCATTGTAGGTCTCAAGGTATTTCATTTTGGGGGAGGGCGCCAGTTTATTAAAAAGCGATTTATACGGCTCGAAGGAAACTGCCCCATGAATAAACACTTCAAGATTTGGCCAGACCTCATGAATGTGATCCTTACCGGTAAACTCCAAAATACGCTGTAACAAAACTACAGTCCATGTTGGCACTCCTACAATATTGGTTACATTTTCATCAATGGTAGAGCTAATCATTTTTTCGATTTTCTCCTCCCACTCGCTCATTAGTGCTATTTCCAGTTTTGGTGTTCGGGCCAGTTGCGCCCAGAAAGGAAGATTGGACATAATCACGGCGGACACATCACCATAGTAAGAATTGGAATTAGAATCAAATTGATTGATCTGCTGACTGCCACCAATTGCCAGCCCCTTGCCGGTAAACATCTTGGAATTTGGGTGGTTGTTAAAATAGATCGACAGCATATCCTTTCCCCCCTTGAAATGACAATCGGTCAATGCCTCTTGTGAAACCGGGATAAATTTACTTTTTGCGTTGGTGGTACCCGATGACTTAGCAAACCACCTAATCTCCGTGGGCCAAAGTACATTTTGCTTCCCATTCAATAATTTCTCTATATAAGGGTATATATCTTCATAGGTATAGATTGGTACGCGTTGTTTGTACTCCTCTACTGATTTAATATCATTAAATCCATACTCCAGTCCAAACTCAGTTTTCTTTGCCGTCCTCAGCAACTGTACAAACAATTCTTGTTGCACTTCCATGGGGTATTTTAGAAACAATTCAATGTCGTGAATACGCTTCTTCATTACCCAGTTCATGATAGAATTGATTATTTCCATGGATTGGGGGGGATTATACTTTCCGCTTTAATTCAAAATGTTTACCTAGATATACACGCCGTACCTGTTCATCCGCAGCCAATTCCTCTGCCGAACCGGACTTTAGCAATTTCCCTTCAAACATCAAGTATGCTCTATCCGTAATCGACAATGTTTCAT
This sequence comes from Bacteroidia bacterium, assembly GCA_030426345.1. GTDB lineage: Bacteria > Bacteroidota > Bacteroidia > Cytophagales > Cyclobacteriaceae > JAAUQL01. The sequence continues at coordinate 17,938 of JAUHYU010000028.1, read as the reverse complement.
TTACGTTGTGGTCAGTAATGAGGATACCTATATTTCTGTTTTTTAATTGAGCTACGATAGATTGGATTTCTTCTACGGCAATGGGATCCACCCCGGCAAATGGTTCATCCAACAATACAAACATTGGATCTACTGCCAGCGCTCTCGCGATCTCGGTTCTCCGCCTTTCTCCCCCAGACAACACCCTACCAAGGTTTTTACGGACGTGGCCTAAGCTAAATTCCTCAATCAAGGAATCTACTTTTTGCCTTTGGTCATGTTTGGAAAGTTTGGTCATTTCCAATACTGCCATCAGGTTTTCCTCTACTGTCAAGGTGCGAAATACAGATGCTTCTTGGGCTAGATATCCAATGCCGCGCTTGGCGCGCTTGTACATAGGTAGGGAGGTGATGTTTTCATTATCCAGGAAAATCTCTCCTTTGTTAGGCTTTATTAAGCCAACTATCATATAAAAGGAAGTAGTTTTTCCTGCACCATTTGGTCCAAGCAAACCCACAATTTCTCCCTGATTTACCTCCACCGACACATCATTTACCACCGTGCGGCCCTTATAAATTTTTACTAAATTTTTAGAACTTAGCTTCATGCTTCTTAATCAAACCTGATGTCTTTAACCCGCAACTGCAGGGTTTTCTTTCCCAAATAATTATTTTCTTCCAAATAATATGCCATGCTAAATCTCATACCACTGGCTACCAAATCATAATATTTGGCTTGGCCAAACCCGATAGCCTCCATGCCTTCGTCTTCTTCATTTTGCTTCACAACAAATTTCAAATGTTCCCCTTTCAATATGCGCGGCCTTCCGGTAACGTGTAGTTGATGAGTCACAAAAGTTGGTTGCATATTGCCCGGACCAAATGGAGCCATTTGCTCCAGCACATTATAAAATTTGTAATTAATATCTTTAAAATCAATTTCGCAATCAATTTCGATAAGAGGTACAAGTTGCTCTTCAGAAATTCTCTCAGAGACGATGCGTTCAAACTTTTCTTTGAATGCACTTACGTTATCAATGGGCATGGTTAATCCTGCAGCATACATGTGCCCGCCAAATTGATCGAGCAAATCTGCGCATTCAGATATCGCCCCATGGATATCGAACCCATCGACGGAGCGCGCAGAACCAGTCGCCTTTCCATTGGACTCAGTAAGAATAATCGTAGGTCGGTAATACTTATCGATACACCTAGAAGCAACAATTCCAATTACCCCTTTATGCCAATCCTCCTTAAAAAGCACCGTAGATTTGAAATTACTGCCATTTTCCTCCTCAATCATTTTTAGCGCTTCCATGGTAATAGAAGAATCAAAGTCCCTACGCTGTAAATTTTTGACATCTAAACTATTGGCAAGAGTGCTAATTGCTTTTGCTTCACTTGCCAGTAATAATTCTACCGCTGTCTTCGCATGATCAATCCTCCCAGAGGCATTGATGCGCGGGCCAATGCCAAAGACTATACTGGAAATATTGATTTGATTCCGAATACCGGATAATTTGATCAAGGCTTTCAAGCCAAGTCGAGGATTCTCGTTAAGTTTTTTCAAACCATAATAAGCCAGTATCCTGTTTTCATCTGCAATTGGAACGATATCAGCTGCAATGCTCACCGCAACTAAATCGAGATAATCATAAAGCAAATCAGGGTCGTAACCCAACTTTTCGCAAAATCCCTGTATCAATTTAAACCCTACGCCACAGCCGGAAAGTTCCTTGAATGGGTAGGGACAATCTTTCATTTTTGGATCAAGAATGGCGTAAGCATTTGGGAGTATTTCACCTGGCAAATGGTGGTCGCAAATGATGAGGTCTATTCCCTTTTCATTTGCATAGTCAGTCATTCCAACAGCCTTAATCCCACAATCCAGACTTATAATCAAGCTATAATTATTTTCTTCCGCCCACTCGATCCCTGCACTAGAAATCCCATATCCTTCTTTGTACCTATCCGGTATATAAAAATCAATATTGGTATAAAAATTCCTCAGAAACCCATAAACCAATGCCACGGAAGTAGTACCATCGACATCATAATCACCATAGATCAAAATATGCTCTTGTTGCTCCATGGCCAAGTTGATTCTGATGAGTGCTTTCTCCATATCTCGCATGAGAAATGGATTGTGCAAATTGTCTAGGGAAGGCCGGAAGTATTTTTTTGCTGTATCAAAATCGGCAATGCCGCGCTGCACCAGAATTTTGGCAATTGTTGGATTTACGTTGATTTCACGAGACATTTCTGCCACATTATCTTCGTCAACTTCTTTTTTATAAATCCAACGTGTTGTCATTCAGGGTATGGAATTAATGGATTGTTAGCTTCGAACTGAGGTGCTCTTAAAGATATCAAAATCCATATTTTCGTGTAAGCTATAAAAATCTACCAATATCTTTATCTTTTATTTTAACTTGATCCAAGCTTAAAAATTGCTCCCAAAAATCATTTTCAGGAAGCGGAGCTTTGATCCGTTGCTTTTCTTTCAAGACAGGGTGCTCAAAAATAATCTCTCTGGCATGCAGGTTGATATTGGCATCTGCATTGGGTTTACGAAATCCATATTTCAAATCGCCACGAATAGGACTGCCAATCGCCGATAATTGTACGCGAATCTGATGTGGACGTCCTGTGATCGGATTGACTTCCAGCAGATAGTGATCGTTTAGCTTCCCTTGAACGGAATAGTACAATTCTGCTTTCAATGCTTTATCAACAGGTTTATCATAAGCTGTAACTACGTTCTTCTCTGGGTTTTTAATCAGCCAATGCACCAATTTATCTTTCAAATCCTTCGGCCTACGCTTGACAACTGCCCAATATTTTTTATGGATTTTTCGCTCCCTAAATTGCTTGTTGAGTCTTTCTAGCGCCTTAGACGTTTTGGCCATGAGCACTACACCACTTACCGGCCTATCCAGTCGATGAACAACCCCTAAGAAAACTTTCCCTGGCTTGTTATACTTTTCCTTCAAATAAGCTTTTCCAATATCCAAAAGCGTTTCATCCCTGGTTGAGTCGCCCTGAACCAAAAGACCTCCCGGTTTATTCACAACCAATAAATGATTGTCTTCATATAATACTTGTAATTTGTTAGGCTTCATGGACTGTGGATTTGAGATAGTTTTCCTTTCTGGGAACAAAGTTATCCTAATATTAGTTTTCAAAGAAATTTAATATTGGAATTCGTCAAGCCAATGTTCACCTTTCATGATTGCAGATTAAAAAATTAAACAACATAAACTATGGAAAAAGGACAAATAGCAATGAAGTACCCCGCTGAGATCAAGTTGGAAGTCGGAAAAAACTATGCGTGGTGCGCGTGTGGTATGTCTCAATCTCAACCGCTTTGCGACGGAACTCATCAGAAAGGTGACTTGCGCCCCATAGTATTCAAGGCTGAAAAATCAGAAACCGCATGGCTTTGCCAATGCAAACAAACCAACAATGCTCCGTTTTGTGATGGAACACACAATAGTCTGTGAATGGCATTATGAGTAATGACAAATCTAAAACAAGGATAGAATCCGATTCATTTGGCGAGATCGAAGTGTCTGCTGATTGCTATTGGGGAGCACAAACTCAGCGCTCCCTAATTCATTTTGATATCGGTACGGAGCGTATGCCACGCCCTTTGATCCGGGCTTTGGGCATTGTAAAAAGGTGCGCTGCCAAAACAAACATGGCACAAAATATTCTGGACAAAAATATTGGCAATGCCATTGTCGAGGCTGCAGGAGCGGTGATTGATGGGGAAATGGATGAACATTTTCCATTGGCAGTCTGGCAAACCGGCTCGGGAACACAATCGAACATGAATGCCAATGAGGTAATCTCCAACCTATGTATCGAAAAGCTGGGTGGGAAAATGGGTTCTAAAACCCCGGTGCACCCCAATGATCATTGCAACCGAAGCCAATCTTCCAATGACACTTTCCCAACGGCAATGCACATCGCAACTGTCGAACAGCTGCATCATCACCTTTTGCCTGCACTCAAACATCTTTACCAGGAATTAGAATTGAAATCCGAAGCTTGGAAAGACATCATCAAAGTTGGACGCACACACTTGCAAGATGCCACACCGCTTTCGCTGGGGCAGGAATTTTCCGGATATGCCACGCAAGTTCGATTGGGAATTGAGCGGATCAACGACAGCTTGAAGCGTCTTTATCCACTGGCTCAAGGAGGCACAGCTGTCGGAACAGGATTGAATACAAAGCATGGGTTTAGCATGCTTTTTGCGAAGGAAGTTGCCACATATACTGAACTACCTTTCACCTCCACATCAAATAAATTTGAGGCATTGGCCGCCCACGATGCCATGGTGGAAATATCAGGTGTATTGAATACCATTGCAGTTAGCCTAAATAAAATAGCAAATGACATCCGCCTTCTCAGCTCAGGGCCAAGGTCCGGAATAGGTGAAATTTTCTTGCCACAAAATGAACCCGGATCATCCATCATGCCCGGCAAGGTAAACCCAACGCAGTGCGAGGCCATGACCATGGTTTGTGCACAGGTTTTTGGCAATCATACCACGGTGACGATGGCAGGAGCTCAGGGCCAATTTGAACTAAATGTTTTCAAACCCGTAATCGCCTACAATGTCTTACAATCAATTCGCCTGCTTGCGGATTCCATCAAAAGCTTTACGAATCATTGTGTAATGGGCATCACCCCAAACGAAGAGCGCATCACTCAATTGATGGAGCAATCGCTGATGCTCGTGACTGCGCTGGCACCGCACATCGGCTATGATCAGGCAGCCAAAATCGCCAAGTCTGCTTTAAAAAATAAAAGTACTCTTCGCAAAGAAGCACTGGCCAGCGGACACGTGACAGCAGAGGAGTTTGATATGTGGGTTCGCCCAAAAGACATGATCTCTCCTGATTAAAAGCGTCTAAAATCCATGAGATATCAAACTATAAGTTCTGATTAAGAATATCTTCTCCACGCCAATATTCTATATTTAAAAAGGAGTGCTTATCTTGAAGGCGGAAATAAATTATGATCAACAAGAAGTACAACCTCATTCTTTCTACTATTGGGCTGATCGCCGTCGTGATTTTGCTCAACTATCTGTTGGTAGCTGTAGAAAGTAAAGATCCAGACTCTAGCATCAAGTCATTATCAGATTCTCTGTGGTATATGGTCATAACCCTTACCACAGTTGGCTATGGTGATTTTTACCCTACGACACAGATAGGTAAAATGATCGGTTATATATTTGTCTTTGGAAGTTTGGGTGTCTTGGGTTATTTGATCAGTACACTTTCTAATAAATACCGAATCATGATGGAAGAAAAAAAATTGGGCTATCGCGGCACGCAATTTCATAACCATATCGTCTTTATCGGCTGGAACGAATTTAGCAGGATGGTGTCGGAAGAGATTTACCTTACGGGAAAACAGATTGCCATCATCACCCCGAATAAAGATGAGATCGATCTCATTTATACGCAATTTGATAAAGAAACCACCTTCGCTTTGTATGCCGACTACAACAATCTGGAGTCGCTCAAGAAGGCCAACATTGATGAAGCGGCAGCAGTTTTTATCAGCATTCCGGACGATGCGCAGGTTTTGCTTTATGTGCTCGATTTCAAAAAGAGATATCCAAAGCCACAGATAGTCGTATCGATAGAAAATTCTAAACTCAAAAACACGTTCAAATCTGCCGGAGTCACTTATGCCATCGCGCGCAACGAGATTGCCTCCAAGATGGTCGCCAGTTATATTTTCGAACCGGATGTCGCCAACCTCAACTACGATTTGATCAGCTCGTCGCGCGATAATATCGACAACGACATGCAGGAGTATAAAGTGTTGGAAGACAACAAATACGTTGATCAGGATTATCTGGATGTATTCATCGATATGAAAAAAACCTACAACACCATTTTAGTGGGACTCAGCAGAAAGATCGATCAATCATGGAAATTGATCACTAATCCGCCTGAAGGCGAAAAAATCATGGCAGAGGACTACTTGCTGCTAATGTGCAACGGAGGTGCAAAAAAAACCCTTATTAAGGCATTTAAGGTGAAAGAAGGGCGCGTGATCGAATAGTGTCATGAGGACATCCAATCTATCAAAATCTCATGATTTATTCATCATCGGAATATCGGTCTTCATAGGTTTTGCCGTTGCGCTACTTAATGGCTTACTGATTTATTATAAGCAAAAACCCTTCCTACACCATGGATTGGTGCTGTTTATTTTGATTGCCATTTCCCTTGTAGGCCTTGTCTTAAAAAACAGGTTCCGAAAGCCCTCAAAATCCATGAATGCAATTCCTCTAATTTGCATGCTCATCTTAGGATTTCTGGGACCACAATTTATCTATCAGATCAGGCCACATACATTTTTTATCAGCGGGCTGGCCGTTGGTGCTATTGTCCTTCTTATCCTTGCCGGAACCATCTTTCAGCCGGTTTCCTCGCGCAAACAAATCCTGTCGATCGGCTCGCTTTTAGTAGCTTACGCCTTGGGTTTTTATCTGCCTTACGAAATTGTTCAATGGCTGATTTTTGGCTTATCGATTCTTTTGGTGCTTTATTTTATAATGACAAACCCGATTCGTTCAATGGTGACGGGGAGTATTGTTGGAGCTTTTGTAGTGTCAGCCATGGTTTTTTGGGGCTTTTCTACGCCAGTTATCTTTCACGAGGCACAAGCCAAGTATGAAGATAAGGTGCTTTTTACCACTGAAACACAATTTCACCAATTGGCAATTACGCAATGGAAAAACGACTATTGGTTTTACATCGATCAACTCAAAAACTTGAGTTCTATCGACGAATATTTGTATTATGAACCCATGGTACACAGTGTTTTTACGGTTGCAGACGATGTCGAAAATGCGTTGGTAATCGGTGGCGAAAATGGATGCCTGATCCGTGAAGTGTTAAAACATCCAGAACTTCAAAGAGTCGATGTATTGAGTTATGATTCGCTTCTGCGCAATCTAGCCATGGAAAATCCATACTTTACCCGCATGAATAAAGATGCCTTTTCTGATAATAAAGTGCATATAATCCATGAAGATCTGCTCAGTTCTGTTTCTAATGCTACCAAAAAATATGATGCTATTTTTATCGACCTTCCCGATCCGAGAAACATCGAGACCAATCAGTATTATACCATAGAATTTTATCAATTGATCAAAAAAATGCTTCGGAAAGATGGAGTGATGATCACCCAAGCCGGAAGTTCATACTTTGCCACAGAGGCATTTTACACCATTGGCCAGACGCTGCAAAAATCCGGATTTTCTCCTTTGCCGCTGCACAACCAAATCCTGACGCTTGGAGAGTGGGGTTGGTATCTTTGCAAAAAAGACCGGAAGTCTGCCGACATTCATAAAAAGCTATTGTCAGCAGAGGCTCCCGATGTCGATACTCGATGGTACAACCAAGATGCTGCGCGCTTGATCACGGCATTTGGAAAAACCCATTTGGACACTATGCACGTACATGTCAACTCATTGGACAATCCGTTGGTGTATCAATACTATCTGAAAGGGAACTGGAGGTTGGATTAAATGAACAGAAGAAACTTCATTCAGATCAGTTCAGTGAGCTTGGCTGCGTTGCTTGTAGAAGGTTGTAACATTGATCATGAGCTGGATATTGAGTATATGAACGATATGTCGATTGGACATTTGGCCTTCGAAAGCCATCAATTTCCCATGACCAAAAAGCTTTCTTCCAAATACCTGATTGTTGGCGGGGGCATAGCAGGCATGAGTGCCGCGTACGCGCTCCGCAATGAAGATTTCCTACTTTTTGAATTGTCTGACCTGCTGGGGGGAAGTTCTGCGGGAAGTAATTATGGGAAAATCTCTTTGTGCCACGGAGCGCATTACGATCTGTCGTATCCTGCCGATTATGGTCAGGAAGTTTTGAACATGTTGGCCGAGCTTGGTATTGTTTACCATGATGCTTTTTCCAATTCATGGAAATTCAGCGACAAAAAATACCTCATTCCCAAAAACAAAAAGAGTAGGATATTTGACCATGGTATCTTTCGCAATGACGTTTTGCCAGATGGCTCTGAAAAGTTAGCGTTCATAGAATTGATGAAAAAGTATTCAGGATCCATGCCTATGCCGACAAGACTGATTGACGCGAAATTCCATGGATTTAATGAGGTTTCATTTCTAAATTGGTTGCAGCGAAGAATTGAGGTTTCAGTAGAGTTTGCGACAGGTTTGGATTATCATCTAAAAGACGATTACGGTGCCGGAGCCGCTGAAGTTTCTGCGTTGGCTGGCATCCACTATTTCGCCTGTAGACCTTACTATACAAAACCAGTGGAGCTTTTTTCTCCGCCGGAAGGCAATTATTATTTTATCAAAAAAATATATGCATCCCTTCCCAAAGAACGCATCCATACATCTCATTTGGTGAAATCAATAGTAGAAAAAAACCATGGATTTGAGGTGGAAATCATCGATGCGACGAAAAAGGAAATCACACAATTAACCTGCGATAAGGTAATTTATGCTGGGCACAAACATGCACTGAAGTACATCTATCCACCAGACTATCCGATCTTCGAAAAAACCACCTATGCTCCATGGGTGGTCGTGAATGTCGTATTTGACAAATCAATGGAAAATGAGGCCTTTTGGCAGAATGAAATCATCTCTGATGATAAAGCCTTATTGGGGTTTGTGGATTCAGAAGCGCAAGCAACTGCACAAAATGAAAAGCGGGTTTTTACTGTTTATTTTTGTTTTAAACCTGATGAAAGAAAATGGATGTCTAAAATCGAAGAACGAAAACAAACTTTTGTGGACAAGACGATCTGTTATCTGGAACAGTATTTTGACCAATCGCTAAAAAACCGCATTGAAAAAGTTTTTGTAAAACAAATGGGCCATGCCATGCCGATTCCTGCTCCAGGTTATTTATTAAAGGATGGAAATTCCAAGAGATCGAATCCGAATTTGGTATATGCCGGGGTAGACAACGGCAGATTGCCGCTCTTGTTCGAAGCTTTAGATTCTGGTATTTCTGCCGTCAGTTTATTGCGTGACGGCTCAAGAGAAAGTTAGAAAGCCTTAGCTCAATTCTGCCAATACGGTGATGCCTCCTTTTGTTTTTTGATTAAGGTCCACTTTGATCTTAGCGTCTAAAGGAAGAAAAACATCAACTCTGGAGCCGAACTTTATAAAACCAAATTCCTCTCCTTGCTTTACGCGCTGACTTTCGCGGATATACCATTTTATCCTTCTGGCTAACGCTCCCGCTATTTGTCTGGCAAGAATCTGCACGCCATTGTTCATTTGATAAACGACAGTTGTACGCTCATTATCTGTGCTGGCTTTTGGGTGCCATGCGACCAGATATTTCCCCTTATGGTATTTGAAATATTTTATCACCCCGGCTACAGGATTTCGGTTGATATGTACATTGGTCGGTGACATAAAAATAGAAATCTGGATCCTCCTGTCCAAAAAGTATTCTGTTTCATCCGTTTCTTCAATGACAACAATCTTGCCATCTGCTGGGGCGAGAATATGCTTCGGGTTTTCCTTTATCTGAATCATGGGACTTCTAAAAAACTGAAGTACCATCAGGAAAATGACTACACAGGTAAAATATGAAATCCGCAGCAATGGGATGGGTATGTCTATTCTATGCAAACCAATATTGATCAGCAACAATACCATAAACAACACCAATAAAAATACTCTTCCCTCTTTATGAATACTCATGTCAAATTTTAACTATCTAAAACCCACCCCTGTAGGCGTATGTTTTGGCAACTTTATCTATGGCCACAATATATGCTGCTATCCGCAATGTCACATCATATTTGACCGATGTATTATAAACCTGCTCAAAGGCTGTTCGCATTATCCTGTCGGAGCGTCGATTAACCCTGTCACGAGTCCATTTGTACCCGAGCCGGTTTTGCACCCATTCAAAATACGAAACCGTAACGCCTCCTGCATTGGCCAAAATATCAGGGACTACCACTATTCCTTTTTTTGCTATGATATCATCTGCTTTGGCAGAAGTTGGGCCATTTGCCCCTTCTACTATTAGCTTTGCCTTGATTCTATCTGCATTGTGTTTAGTAATCACATTTTCCAAAGCTGCCGGCACCAGCACATCCACATCTAACATCATCAGCTCATCAGCAGAATCAAGCTTTTCAGCACCTGTGAAATTATCTAAAGTCCCTCGATTGTTGAGCCTATACTCATTAGCCTTTTCAATGTCAATGCCATTTGAATTATAATAGGCCCCGGTTATGTCGCTGATCGCCACCACTTTGGTGCCTCGATCAGCAAGCAAAAGTGCCGCATTGGAGCCAACATTGCCAAAGCCCTGTACAGCCACGGTGCAATTATATGGATTAATTTTTAGTTTTTCCAATGCTGTTAATGCAGAAACCATCACTCCCCTACCTGTCGCTTCCGTACGTCCTTCAGACCCACCGAGCACACTTGGCTTTCCTGTCACCACGCCATTTACCGTCATACCACTATTTCGGGAATACTGGTCCATCATCCAAGCCATCTCTCGCTGCCCTGTCCCCATATCCGGCGCGGGAATATCCTTGTCCGGCCCAAAGACATCGTAAAGTGCTGTTGTATATGCACGTGTAAGACGTTCTATCTCTCCAGATGACATTTGGCGAGGATTACAACAAATCCCTCCTTTGGCTCCCCCATAAGGAATATCAACCACAGCACACTTCCATGTCATCCATGCTGCCAAGGCCTTTACCTCATCGAGATTTACATTAGGGTCAAACCGCACACCTCCTTTGGAAGGACCAAGAATATTATTATGAATGACCCGATATGCTTCAAATACCCGAATGGAGCCATCGTCCATTGTTATGGGCAAATTAACAATCACTTGCTTATCCGGAGATTTCAATACATTATAAGTATCTTCATTTAGCCCAAGATGGCCTGCCGCAATCTTAAACCTCGACATCATGGATTCAAAAGGGTTTTCTTTGTCCATGATCGGAGCTGGCTCAATATATCCCATTTCAAAAAATTTAAGTCCTTACTGGTAAACCGACTCTAAATTATAAATTTTAACTATATATCTTTCAACCGCTTGTAAAATAACCTATCGCCGAAGCATCAAAAAATCATGGAAAATTCATGGTTTTTTGATGGCTTGGAAGCAATTATCCATATGAAGGGCTTTGTAACCATTATTTAGCGGCATATTTTTCAAAAGACTCTCTGGCGGAACCCAGCAAGTTTATGATCAGTAAACATTCATTACCATGTTTTGAAATCAAAATAATAGGGCGTATCTTTGTGACCCGTTTTCAAAATGGTATAAATAAATTAATTATTTAAAGTAAAAATTTAGTGGAATCTATTAGTTTCAAGACGCAGTCGGCAAACAAAGCTACCGTAAACAGGGGTTGGGTAGTAGTGGATGCAGATTCGCAAATCTTAGGACGTCTTGCCAGCCAGGTTGCTCGAATTATCAGAGGTAAGCACAAGGCCAGCTACACTCCCCACGTAGACTGTGGTGACAGAGTAATTGTCATCAACGCGGACAAAATCAAATTAACTGGTAAAAAGTGGGATGACAAACAGTATGTACGACATTCGGGATATCCCGGCGGACAGAGAGTTTCAACTCCCAAGCAATTGAAAGCCAAGTCGGCCTCATTGATTGTAGAAAATGCAGTGAGAGGAATGCTACCCAAAAACAGGCTGGGCAGAAAGTTGTTTAAGAATTTATACGTTTACAATGATGGAGTACATCCACATGAAGCGCAAGAGCCAAAAGAAATAAAATTTTAATTAGATGGAAGTAATTAACAAAATAGGAAGAAGAAAGACCTCTGTTGCTAGATTGTATCTCAGCTCAGGCGAAGGCAAAATTTCCATCAATGGTAGAACATTAGAAGATTATTTCCCATCAGAAGTTCACAAGATCATTATCAAACAACCATTGACTCTAATCGAGGCAGTGGAAAAATTTGATATCAATGTGAATGTGAGTGGTGGTGGATTTACGGGACAGGCCGAAGCTATCAGGCTAGCCATCTCCCGAGCCTTGTGTGAAATCGATGCCGAAAACAGACCTTCGTTGAAAAAAGAAGGTTTCCTAACTCGTGACCCTAGAATGGTCGAGAGGAAGAAATATGGAAGAAGAAAGGCGAGAAGGAAATTCCAGTTCAGTAAACGTTAATTTTAAAACAATGAGTAAAATAAAATATAATGACTTACTAGATGCCGGAGTTCATTTCGGACACCTTACTAGAAAATGGGATCCGAAAATGGCCCCTTATATTTTCATGGAAAGGAACGGCATTCATATCATAGATCTGAATAAAACCATTGTTTGTTTAGAAGACGCAGCAAATTACATCCAGAGCATCGTAAGGTCTGGAAGAAAAGTAATGTACGTAGCGACTAAAAAACAAGCAAAAAATATCGTGGCCGAGCAGGCTCAGCGATTGAAAATGCCTTATGTAACCGAAAGATGGTTAGGTGGGATGCTTACTAACTTTGCAACGATCAGAAAGTCGTTGAAAAAAATGTCTTCTATCGAAAAACTGATGAAAGACGAGGCATATACCAACCTTGCAAAAAGGGAAAGGCTGATGATTACTAGAGAAAAAGAAAAACTGGAAAAAGTACTAGGTGGAATTGCCGACCTGACTAGATTGCCAGCAGCATTGTTTGTAGTAGACATCAAGCGAGAGCACATCGCTATCAAAGAAGCACAGAAATTGAATATCCCGGTCATTGCCATGGTCGATACTAATTCAAATCCTGATTTGGTAGACATTGCGATTCCTTCGAATGATGATGCTTTCAAATCCATCCACTTGATCACAGAATATATTGCAAAAGCAGTAGAAGAAGGGTTGATGGAAAGGAAACAAGATAAGGATAGTGCGAAACAGGCTGAGGAAGAAAAAGCCAAACGCAAAGTAGATGAAGCTCCTGCTGAAGTAAAAGACAAAGCATAATCATCTAATACATGTAATATTTGAAATTGAACATCGGACGGTAAAGCTGATGTTCAATTTTTTTATAAAGAAACTAGAAATAATAAATACAATTGAAACAATGGCAATTACAGCACAAGAAGTAAACAAACTCCGCCAAATGACCGGTGCAGGCATGATGGATTGCAAAAAAGCGCTTGTGGAGTCAGAAGGGGATTTTGATAAAGCAATTGAAATCCTCCGAAAAAAAGGACAGAAAGTTTCTGCAAGCAGGGCCGATCGCGAAACCAGTGAAGGTTCTGTTTTTATTCAAACAAATGACGACCAAACAACTGCTGTCTTGATAGCACTTGGTTGTGAAACTGATTTTGTTGCAAAAAATGAAGATTTCCAAAAGCTTGGAAATGAGATTTTGAATGTCGCATTTGATGCTCGTCCCGAAAGCGCAGATGCATTAAAAGCGCTAAAAAGTGGCGACCTGACCATTGCAGAAAAATTAACTGAACTGATTGGAAAAATCGGTGAAAAAATTGAGATAGTCGCACTTGAAGTACTCGATGGAGAAAAAATAATTCCTTATATCCATGCTGGCAGCAAGCTTGGCGTATTGGTATCATTGAAAAACACCAATGGCTCTGATGTATCAGATGCAGGCAGAGATATCGCCATGCAAATTGCAGCGATGAGCCCTGTAGCAGTTGATAAAGATGGTGTAGATACTACAATCATCGAACGAGAACTAAAAATCGGGCGCGAGCAAGCTATTGAAGAAGGAAAGCCTGAAAAGATCATTGAAAAAATAGCTGAAGGAAAACTCAACAGGTTTTACAAAGACAATACTTTGTTGAATCAGAATTTTGTTAAAGACAGCTCTATGACTGTCGCAAAATATTTGGATTCTGTAAGCAAAGGGTTGACAGTAGAAACTTTCAGAAGAATTTCCGTAGGCTAGTTGTTGAAAAATTCATTAACTAAAAGCTTCATTCTTTATCAGAATGAAGCTTTTTTTATGACCAATCAAATTCGTAAATCAACACATAAACTCCAATTGAGCCTAAGCCATAAGCCATCAAGATCATGTCCATTACCGAAGGAATAGGATTGTCAACAATGCTAAATTTAATGAGGTAGAATCCTACGCAAAGTACCGCAGACCACATCCAGATCCGTACCGTCCAGGGCCTGTTTAAAAACAACACATACTTCCAATTATCACTCAAAATACTCGCTTATTTCCATGAATCAATCAAATGTAAGTATAGCTATAATTGGATCAGAATAAAAGCATGAAAAACCCTTTGCTCTAAATATCACTTCAGGTAACAATAAAAGGTTAAAATCCACTAACCATCATCTCATACGCATCCTTCTGGGTTTAGCATAGAAAAAACAGACATTTTCATGCTTACCTATTAAACAAATCTCATGTCTATGATAAAATAATAATTATTTATTTAAATTATAGGTCGAAAAAACAGACCCGAAATTTATTATGGTAAAATCCCTAATAATAGCCTTCATTACTTGCTGCCTTTTTCAATTGAATTCCTTTGGGCAGGATACAGAAATTGCAAAAATTACAGTAAATACAGGAGAATTTGACCGGAAAAACTCTTTGGTCGGCGCCGATCTCAACGGGTTGAACTTAGACATTGCCAATACCAGTTTGATTTTGTATGCACTCGAAGGGAAAAATGAAAGCAAAGTGGATGCACAACTGGAAATGAAAGCCGGCCCAAAAATATGGTGGAAAACCCAAGGAAAAGCAGGGAAAAAAGTGCACTATTCTTTGCGCACTACCAATGCCCCCATACCTGTTGCTCCTCCAGCAATAAAGGTTATTAATGACCATGGGAACTTGGTGGTTACATCCCATGGAAAAAACGTACTTCAGTACAATTTAAAAGAAGCTCCTTTGCCTGATGGTGTTTCTTCGATCTACAACCGGGCCGGGTACATCCACCCGCTTTGGTCCCCAAAGGGGGAAGTCCTGACACGGATTCAACCGCCGGATCATTACCACCACGTAGGCATCTGGAATCCATGGACACATACTGAATACAAAGGAAAGACCATAGACTTTTGGAATTTAATAGAAGGACAAGGTACCATTAAACCTTCTGCAGTTATATCTACGACATCCAATGATCTGTTTGGTGGCTTCAGGGTGTTACATGACCACATAGACTTAAATGGCAAAACCCCTGATGGTTTTGAAGTGGCTTTAAAGGAAGAATGGAATGTGAAAGTATGGAATATCGATCCCGATGGCTGGGTAATTGATTTTACATCAACAATGAATTGCGCCACAGACAGTGCGTTGACAATTACAGAATACAGATATCAAGGATTTGGTTTTAGAGCCACTGCAAAGTGGAACGATGAGACCGCCACCCTGCTCACTTCAGAAGGCAAGAGTAAAGGTGATGGCAACGCTACTAGAGCCAGATGGTGTGATATTAATGGCGTGTCGGACTTTGGCACGTCTGGTGTTTTATTTATCACAAACCCATCCAACTACAACTATCCCGAACCTATCAGGATATGGCCGGTTGGAACGAATAATGGCAAGGAAAATGTCTTTTTCAATTTTAACCCCGCCATGGACAGGGACTGGGTTCTTAAGCCGGGAAACGATTATCAATTGAAGTATAGAATATTTGTTTATGACGGTAAAATAGATGCAGAAAAGGCAGAAAAACTATGGCAGGATTTTGCTCATCCACCGACGGTATCAATAGAAGTAACACAAAACTAAATCAAAAATATTCTCCTAAATACTCATTAAAAAAATTGTAAGATGAAAACCCGAAGAAAATTTTTAAAAGCATCAGCATTAGGTGTCACAACAGCGTTTGTAGTACCAACGATAGTTCCGTCTTCCGTATTTGGAAAAAATGCCCCTAGCAATAAAATCAATATCGGGCAAATTGGCTGTGGCCGCATCGCACGGGATCATGACATGCCAGGTACTATGCAACATGATGTAGCTCGGGTAATCGCCGTTTCAGACCTGGATAGCAACCGCATGGCAGATGGCAAAAAAAAGGTTGAGGATTACTATAACAAAAAAACAGTGAGCAGTTCGGCTGTAGATGTAAAGATGTATGGTGACTACAAAGAAATGCTTCTCAACAAAGATATTGATGCTGTAGTAATCAGTACACCGGATCATTGGCATTCGCAGCCAGCCATGGAAGCAGCTCTTGCCGGCAAAGATGTTTACCTACAAAAGCCTACTTCCCTTACAATTGCTGAGGGAAGAAAGTTGAGCGATATTGTGCGCAAGCAGGGCACCATACTCCAGGTTGGTACGCAACAGCGCTCAAGTCCACAATTCAGGGTAGCTGCCGAATTGGTACGAAATGGTAGAATTGGCAAAATCCACACAGTGAAAATTGGCTTGCCCGGTGACCCTTCCGGACCAGAAGCTGATCCAATGCCGATACCAAAAAACCTCAATTTTGATATGTGGCTTGGATCCACACCTGAGGTTCCCTATACAGAAATAGGTGTACATCCACAACAAGGATACAGTAGACCGGGATGGTTGCGCATCGAAAACTATGGAGCAGGGATGATCACCGGCTGGGGCCAGCACCATTATGATTCCGCAGCTTGGGGAATGGACACTGAACACACAGGGCCAATTTCGGTAGAAGCTGTAGCCCAATTTCCAAAGTCAGGTTTATGGAATGTGCATGGAGATTTTATGGTAAAACAAGAATACGCCAATGGAATCACGGTTTATACTAGCGGAGGCTACACCAACGGCATCAGGTATGAAGGTGAGAAAGGCTGGATATTCGTATCGCGTGGCAGCTATGTCGCATCGGCCAGTGACCCTGTAGATCAAGCCAATAGTGCTAAAGCCCTGGATGCCAGCGACCCTGCCATTTTGAAATCAAAAATTCAAGATAACGAAATACATCTTTACAAAAGTGATGAGCAGCATGGCAACTGGTTGGATTGTATCAAAACCCGCAAGCAGCCAATCTCTCCTGTAGAGATCGGCCATAGGGCTTGTTCGGTTTGCTTGATCAGCCACATAGCCATGAAGGTTCCCGGCATCCTCAAATGGAATCCTGAGACGGAAAGATTTATTGACAACGATCTCGCCAACTCCATGCTTTCTAGGCCACAAAGGGCTCCTTACGGCACTGACTATGTAAAAGCTTAAATTATCCTAACTAAACCCATAGTGTAAATGCATTCCTCGAAAAGGGGCAAAGCATTTACACCTTTTTTTATACGTCATTAAAATAACTTGTATTATTAACAATTGCCTTGGTGGATTTTATCCTTAAAAACCATCGAAAATCCATGACAGAGTACAACTCGGGCTCTCACTCACATGCCGAATTGAATTCTGTGATTTCAATTCATTCAGAACAGAGAGTTCCATATCCAAAAAAATCACTCTGTTTGTACTACAGGACAATGAACATGGGATGATTTTATTAGCATTGTTCATAACTTTATTTTACATTTATTTTAATATGTTATTCTCCCATTTATAACATCAAGATAAATTCTTTCTCCTTAAATAATCCATCCCTTAAAAATGTAGTAAAATGAAAAAATCAAACAATGCTTTCTATGTCTTTGTACTGGGGCTATTGATCATAGCCGGAGGTATTACATCCTGTGGTAGTGGTTCGGACGAAGAAGCCGAACCAACCATTTCCTCAATATCACCCTCAACCGTCACAACGGGTGATGAAATAACCATATCAGGCACAAATCTTTCAAATGCATCTGTTGCTATTGATTTTACCACCCAGACAGTTACTAGCAATAGTTCTACTTCGCTAAAGATGAGAGTTCTTGGTTCATCATTTCAGCTGGGTTCAGCAGATGTTGTTGTTACTAATTCCGTAGGCTCAGCAACCAGTAGTATCAATATAGCCGCTTATGGTGTTGTTATAAATAGCATCTTACCGGCAACTGTCGGGGTCGGTGATGAGATAACCGTTACCGGAAAA
>JAUHYU010000138.1 GCA_030426345.1 Bacteroidia bacterium | reverse complement strand
GCCAAAATGCAAAAATATAGGCCGACTATTAATGAGGAAATGCCACAATATAGAAGTGTCTTAAATTATCGAAGTGATGCCGTCAAAAAGTTACCACCTAATATGTCCAAGCAAAAATTGGATATTGAACTTTATAAAATTGAAGCTGACTGGAAAACTGAGGTTAGGGAATTAGGAATTAAACTTCTTGATGAGAAGAAGGACATAACAAGTCTAGAAGAATACAAGGAAAAGTATGAGAAATTTTTAACTGAATTCAATGAAATAGGTCAATCAGAACTTGCAAGATATGTCGTTCATCGAAAGTCTGTGATTGATTTACTTGATGATTTATTAAATCAAAATGACGAAGAAAAATTTACTGATGAGGATATCGTCCATAGCATCTTTTTCCCGATTAGAAGTAGTTCTGATGAAGTTCCTTTTGACAAGCAAAATCTTTGGTTAATTGATGAAAGGCTTGCATATCACTCCTTTTTGGCCTCAGATAGAAGATTCGAAAAAATCAAGGATATTGATCTTGAAAACAACGATAGGACTGACCTCCTTATTTATAACGATGCTCTGGCCTTTACCGATAATCAGAAATCTCCATTCAGCTCGTTTACAATAGTTGAATTCAAAAAGCCAATGCGCAATGACTATCAGGACTATGACTCAAAGAAGAATCCCTTAGAACAAACAGAAAAGTACATAGAAGCATTATTGGAAGGCAAAGTTAAAGATCGCAACGGTAGATTTGTCAATGTCGATAAAAACACTCCATTTTATGCTTACATAATCTGTGACATCACACCAACATTGGAAGACATTCTAAAACGAAGGGAATTTAATCCCACCCCAGATGGTCAAGGTTATTTTCTCTTCAAAAACAGATATTATAATGCATACTTCGAAGTTATTCCGTTTGATAAACTTTTAACAGATGCACGAAGAAGGAATAGGATTCTGTTTGATAAACTCGGCATTGATAAATCAAACGGCATTATATAAGGTGGAATCAAATTAGTGCGGCCTGAAAGCCCACCCTATTTTTTCATTTGCCAAATACGACAGATTCGCCGCAATAATTTTTTGAAATCATCTTTTTAATTCATGGACTTATTGTGCATTTTAGCCGATTGAAAACCATCGAATACCCATGCTAGCAGTTGTTTTTATTATTGCCATCGTACTTTTTGCACTTGCCTACCGCATTTACGGAAGGTTTCTTAACCGTCATTTTGATGTAGATGACAATCGTCCCACACCGAGTCACACCGATTATGACGGGGTCGATAAAGTGCCTACGAAGACGGCAGTCTTGCTAGGGCATCATTTTTCTTCGATTGCCGGGGCAGGTCCCATTGTTGGGCCGATCATTGCTGCGGTGGCTTTTGGCTGGGTTCCGGCTATTTTGTGGGTGGTGATTGGTTCTATCTTCATCGGTGGAGTTCATGATTTTACTGCCTTGATTGCTTCTATCAGGCACAAAGCAAAGTCCATCGCCGAGATCGCCAAAGAATATATGACGCCTTTGTCGTATAAATTATTTCTGGTGTTTATATGGTTGGCGATGGTGTATATCTTGATCGTGTTTGTAGACCTTACTTCTACCACTTTCGTTGCCCATGGAGAGGTGGCTACTTCATCCACGTTTTTTATATTTTTGGCGCTCGTATTTGGACTTGTATTGTATAAATTAAAAATCCCTTTGGTGTGGGCATCTCTGGTATTTGTTCCTCTGGTATTTGTGGGGGTATGGATCGGGCATGCATTTCCTTTAGATACCATGAGTTTGCCCGCTGTTTTCCAAGAAAACCCGGGGAGGTTTTGGAATCTAATATTGATCGTTTATGCCTTTATAGCCGCTATTTCCCCTGTTTGGGTATTACTGCAACCGAGGGATTACTTGTCTTCATTCTTGTTGTATGCGTCTTTGTTGGGGGCTTTTGTAGGCATATTGTTTGGTGGTTTTGATTTTCAGTACCCCGCTTTCACCACCTGGTCGGACATAGATCGGGGGACTTTATTTCCAATTTTATTTATAACAATCGCTTGTGGGGCATGCTCAGGATTTCATTCCATTGTGGCTTCGGGTACGACTTCTAAACAATTGAATTGTGAAACCGATGCGCGCAAGATAGGCTATGGCGCGATGTTGATCGAAGGACTCGTGGCGGTGATCGCACTGTTTACCGTAGCCATGTTGGTAAAAAGTGATACGCTGGCCCATGAAGCTCCTCTCGTGGTATTTGGAGCAGGAATGGGCAAGTTCCTTTCCATTGTTGGCATCCCAAATGAGGTTGGAGTGTCTTTTGGCATTCTAGCGGTTTCTACATTTTTATTGACCACACTGGATACTTCCACACGTTTGGCGCGGTACATTTTAGAAGAATTGCTCAATGTCAGTGGGGCTTCCTCCAGATATCTTTCTACGTTGGCCACATTGGTAATTCCTGTCATATTTACTTTTGTGACGCTTCATGATGCAGCCGGAAATCCAATTCCCGCATGGAAAGCGGTGTGGCCGGTTTTTGGGTCAACGAACCAATTGCTTGCCGGATTGGCCCTTTTGGTGGTTTATGTATGGCAAAAGCGCAAAGGAAAGAAAACGATTTTCATCATGCTACCGATGGTGTTTATGCTCACCATGACACTTTGGGCACTAGGGCAATTGATTTATCAATCAGGCTTTAGTTCCATAGGAATCATCTCTATGATTTTATTGGTGTTGGCAATTATATTGGTATTTGAAGCTATAAAGATTGTATTCTTCAAGCCGATACCTGTTGTGCAAAAATAGTTGCATAAAGCATCTGAAATCCATGGGGTTGAATTAATGAGGGGCATTGGTTTATTCAACACATCTTTTTAGTATATTTAATGTTGTCTTTTTCTTTAGGCTGGGAGCTGTAAAGGAAGAAGGGCGAATGTTGGAAAAATGACCCAAATTGATGTTTCATTTCTGCTCACCCATAAAATCATTTCTTGATGCAAGGTTAATTCTGGTTGCTGGATTTTGCTTTTGCATGATAGGGTGTGGCACAGAAAAACCACCTGAGATTGCAGAAGCAGAAAAAGCACTTCCCGAGGTCATTGATTTTAATTTTCATGTAAAGCCTATTTTGTCCGACAAATGCTTTGCCTGCCATGGCCCGGACAAGGCTAACCAAAAAGCAGATCTTAGGCTGGATACAGAAGAAGGGGCAAAGCAGGCTCTTGGTGAGGAGCATGATCGCGTGGCAATTGTACCAAAAAAACTATCTAAAAGCCATGCCTATTTGCGGATGGTCTCCGATGATCCCGAATATATGATGCCTCCCCCGGAGGCGCATTTGGAGCTGTCAGTCGAGGAAAAAGCGATCATCACCAAGTGGATTGAGCAAGGAGCAGAGTACAAACCTCATTGGTCTTTTATCCCTCCGGAAAAAATATCACCGCCAAAAGTGAAAGATGAAAGCAAAGTTAAGCAACCGATCGACAGGTTTGTTTTGAGCAGATTAGAGCGGGGAGGATTGACATTTTCCAGACAGGCCACCAAAGAAACATTGATCCGCAGGGCCAGTTTTGATCTGACAGGCTTGCCGCCAACACTTGAAGAGGTTGATGCCTTTTTGGAGGATGATTCTCCTGATGCATATGAAAAAGTAGTGGATCGATTGCTGGCCTCCAAGGACTATGGAGAGCGCATGGCAGCGGATTGGATGGATGTGGCACGATATGCAGATAGCGATGGATATTTGGATGATAAACACCGAGATTTTTCTCCTTGGCGTGATTGGGTGATTGATGTATTCAATAGAAATATGCCCTATGATCAATTTGTCACCTGGCAGTTGGCAGGGGATTTGATCCCGGATTCGAATCAAGAATCAAAGTTGGCCACAGCGTTTAATCGGCTGAACAAACGAAATTCGGAAGCTGGGATCGTGTATGAGGAATATCGCGTAGAATATGCTGCCGACCGCACCCACACGCTTGGAAAGGCATTTATGGGATTGTCGATAGAATGCGCCCGATGTCACGACCACAAGTACGATCCTATTTCCCAAAAGGATTATTACAAACTATTCGGTTTTTTCAATAGCACTTTTGAGATTGGTTCGGCGGTTTATGGTCCTGACCAAACCCCCGGTCCGGCATTGTTGCTCACTTCCAAAGCAGAACAGGAACACATTGATTTTTTACGAAAAACAATTGAGGATCAAGAACAAAAAATAGCTCAATCAGAGGAAACATCGTCGGGTTTTGATTCATGGAATTTAGATGCTTTTTTGAGTTCTAATGAGCTCAAATGGGGTATAGAGAAGGATTTGGTGGCTTATTATCCATTTGATGATTTTTATGGTGAGGATAAATCTAAATCGACAAATAAAAAGGATGTCTCTAAACCTGCTACCCTTTCCCAGCCAATTATTAAGGAAGGAAAGTACGGGAATGCATTTTTTGTTAGTGATTATAATGGAACCCATCTTGGTGAAAAAGTTGGATGGTATGATCGTACCGATCCTTTTACTGTTCAGTTATGGGTTTATCCCGACACGGTGCATAAAGAGGCGGCGGTATTTTGGCACAGCGAAGATCGACGGTTGGGTTTGAAAGGCTATTCCCTAACATTAAGGGAAAACAAGCTTGAATTTATCATGGCACATTCTTGGCCTCAGGACGCGATTCAAGTAACTTCTGAGCAGGCGATACCTGTGAAAAAATGGTCTCAGGTTACAATTACTTACGATGGATCGAGCAAGGCTGCCGGTGTGGGCATTTATGTAAATGGCCAAAAGCAAAAAATCAGCAATGACTTTGACAACCTCTACAAAGGAATTTTATATGAGCCAAATATCCATACCTATGGTTTTAGAGGATTAAGGTTTGGGGTGCGTACCAAATTTGTGCCGTTTAAAAATGGTGGAATTGATGAGGTAAAAGTATTCGACAGGGATTTGACAGCTCTGGAAATTTTGAGTACATATGACAATACTAAGGCTTTGGAAATTGCTAAGAGCCCTCAGAGCGAAAAGATGCTTCGTGATTACTACAATGCCCATTATTTCCATGAAAATGATTCTTATGAAAAGGAACTGAAGCAAGTACGCGACAAAGAAAATGAACTGGTGACAGGGCTAAAGGAGATCATGGTGATGGGAGATATGCCAGAGCCACGGCCAACCTATGTTTTGAAAAGGGGAGTGTATAGTGACCACGACGAACAGGTAGAACCAGGGGTTCCAGAAGAAATTTTTCCTTACGATGAGCAATTACCTAAAAATAGATTAGGTCTGACGAAATGGCTTTTTAACCCGAAAAATCCTTTGACCTCCAGGGTGATTGTTAACCGGATTTGGCAAATGCATTTTGGGCAGGGCATTGTGCGCACGGCAGAAGATTTTGGTAATCAGGGCAGCCTTCCTTCCCATCCCGAACTACTGGATTGGTTGGCAATTTATTTTAGGGACAATGGTTGGGATATAAAAGATTTGCATAAGATGATCGTGACTTCGGCTACATACATGCAAAGTTCTGCGATTTCGAAAGAACTGGCAGAAAAAGACCCTGAAAATATGTTGTTAGCACGCGGACCAAGGTTCAGATTGCCGGCAGAGATGATTCGCGACAACGCCCTGGCGATTAGTGGCCTGCTGGTAGACAAGACCGGAGGCGAGAGCGTGTACCCATACCAGCCCGATGGTCTTTGGGATGAGTTGTCGAACAAATCATGGAGATATCCATACCTACAAAAGCCCGGAGACGGGCTGTACCGAAAAAGTTTGTACACGATTTGGAAACGGACTTCGCCACCGCCATCCATGCTGATTTTTGATATTGCCGATCGAGGAGTTTGTACCGTTCGAAGAAAGCCAACCAGCACTCCGCTACAGGCATTGGTATTGCTCAATGATCCTCAATTTGTGGAGGCTGCTCGGGTGCTTTCAGAAAAGCTTATTCTCAAAGAAAGTGATTCTGTGACAAGATTGGAAACAGCATTTAGGATGACAACGGGCAGAAAACCAGATCAATTTGAATTGGATTTATTAAATGAGTTTTACAATGAAGAGCTGGAAAATTTTGAACAAAATCAGGATGATGCATTGGCATTTTTGAGTACCGGAAATTCTCAGTGGAACGAAAATCTGGATCCTACGGAAGTAGCGGCATTGGGCGTTGTTGTCAATTCTATCATGAATACCGACGAAGGTTTTACAAGGAAATAATGTTATGGGCATGGATCAACGGATAAAGCAGATACTTCAGCAGGAAACAAGAAGGAACTTTTTGAAGAAGACAACCATGGGCCTCGGGTCTTTGGCCTTATCAGGCCTCATAAACCCTCTAAAATCCATGGCTTCTTCCGATGGGGAAAATGGTATTCTTGGAGCGGGGCATTTTCCTGCCAAAGCCAAACGGGTAATTTATCTTTTTCAGAGTGGTGGCCCATCCCAGTTGGAAACTTTTGATTACAAGCCTTCATTGAATAAATGGCATGGGCAGGAGATCCCTGACTCGGTGCGCGGTACACAGCGCAACTCGGGCATGGTGGCCAGCCAATCTACATTTCCTCTCGTGAGGTCTATTTATGATTTCAAACAATACGGAAATTCCGGAGCATGGATAAGTGAAATTTTCCCTCATACCGCAGGGATTGCAGATGAACTGTGTATTGTCAAATCGATGTACACCGATGCCATTAATCACGAACCAGCGGTCATGTTTATGCAAACAGGCTCACAGCTTAGCGGTCGGCCATCTATCGGTTCATGGGTCAGCTATGGATTGGGTTCAGACAATGAAAACCTGCCTAATTTCGTCGTGATGGTTTCGCAGGGTGGAGGTGCTCAACCGCTTAATTCCCAGTCGTGGGGCAATGGATTTTTACCTTCCCATCATCAGGGTGTGCAATTCCGATCTGGTGCTGATCCGGTTTTATACCTAAATAATCCTTACGGAATCCATAAAGAAGATAGAAGGCGTGCTTTGGATTATATCAAAAAAATGAATGAGCATCAGTTGGATTTGTGGGGCGATCCGGAAATTGAATCCAAAATCAATCAGTACGAAATGGCATTTCGGATGCAAACTTCCGTTCCCGATGCTGTGGATATTTCGGGCGAACCGGATTATGTCTATGAAATGTACGGAGAGGATGTCAAAAAGCCGGGAACATATGCTGCAAATTGCTTGCTCGCCAGGAAATTGGCAGAAAAGGATGTGAAATTTATTCAGTTGTATCATACTGGTTGGGATCAACACGGCGGTTTGCCCAAGGGAATCAAAAGGCAAGCTATGGATACGGACCAGGCCAATGCCGCTCTGATTAAAGACTTAAAACAGCGCGGGCTTTTGGAAGATACTTTGGTGATTTGGGGAGGTGAATTTGGGAGAACCAGTTTTTCACAAGGCCAGTTAACTGCCACGAATTATGGCAGGGACCATCATCCCGGATGTTTTACAATGTGGATGGCCGGAGCAGGGGTCAAGCCTGGAATGGTCTTCGGAGAAACAGATGAATTTGGCTATAACGTAATTCAAAACCCTGTGCATGTCCATGATTTCCAGGCTACTTTGATGTATTTACTTGGTATCGACCACGAACAGCTCACCTTCAAATATCAGGGCAGGAGATTTCGCCTTACCGATGTGCATGGTCATATCGTCAAGGATATTTTGGCTTGATGTTTTTATAGCTTATTTCGTATTAGACACCTAAATCAATCAAATAAATTAACCTAATAAATGAAAAGAAGGAATTTTATAAAAACGGCAAGTACCAGTAGTCTAGTTGCATTTGGTATGTCGGGATTTAAACTACAGGAAACTCCACCATTCAAACTTGAAATCGAACAATTAACAAAGGGAGTGAAGCATCATCTTTTTGGATACATTGGTCAGTCCCTCACCATTCCATGGAATTTGAGTGGTTCTCGCATCCTTACATTAAGATCATCCTTTCATGATCATTTGCCGGATGGCAGTGAGCCGGCAGATGTTGCTTTGGTCAATTTAGAAAAGAAAGAAGGTGAGTTTTACAAGGTAGAAAAGATAGACGAGTCTTTGGGTTGGAATATCCAACAAGGAACCATGTTTTACTGGAATCCAGACAATCCTGAAAGCCAGTTCTTTTTTAATGATCGAGATCCAAAGACGGGCAAAGTCTTTACTGTACTTTATGACATAGAAAAAGGGGCCAGAATCCATGAATTTAAATATGAAGATACACCAGTAGGTAACGGAGGGATATGCCCTGTTGGCAAATATTTTACTGCCATCAACTATGCTCGTATGGCTAGATTGCGCCCTGTGACTGGCTATAAAGGAGCATTTGATTGGACAGAAGGAGTTGCTGCGCCAAAGGACGATGGGATATTTATCATTGATATAAAGTCGGGAAAGAAGAAGGTGCTAGTTTCATTTGCCAAACTAAAAGAGGAAATCGAAAAAGCAGGATACGATACTTTTGGCCAATCCTTATTTATCAACCACACGCTTTGGAGTCGGAATGGGAAGTACATTTATTTTTTCGTGAGGGCTGGCTGGCGGAAT
>JAUHYU010000137.1 GCA_030426345.1 Bacteroidia bacterium | reverse complement strand
AAAAACGCAATGATTTGTTGGTATATGGAAATGTTTTTGCCAGTAAATATGCACTTCCGCTTAGTCGTAGGGGTGGGTCATTTCAAAACGACCTAAGCAACTTATCTATTCACCTGAACCTGAAAGATGTAGCAAAATTGGAGCTTGATTCTTCATGGGAAAATAGCAAAAAACCTACCGATAGGAACATTAAAAAAGTTTATAAGGATTTTAATTCGGATACCAGGTTTGAGGATGATTATAAGTATTAATGGATTTTAAGGCCTTTTTATGTTTTTAAAAAAGGACACGGCTTGATCCAAAAGGTGAGGTTGGGGTGACTCAACTTTTATACTCTTCCAACTCTCATGAAGCTGGTGTATTTGCTTTGTATGTACATCTATATGATCGACATACTGCTGAATCCAATCCAATAATGTTATTTTCCCTGTTTCGGGATGATAGACATAATTTTGCCAGGTTTCAGGGGCCATTAGTTTCAAAACTTCATATAAATTTTTACGAAGTAGCCGGATCAAATCCAAAGCATCCTGATAATTCATTTGATCATAAAACAAATGATCTGACCATATTTGCTGGTTATAAACTGTAACTAGTTCTCCGCTCTCTGCAATGATCTTTTTTGCTCGAATAAACCCATAGGTTTCTGAATCAGCCAAATGCACAATTATTTCTGCAATACTCCATGAGCCTGGAGTAGATTTAAAATGAATGGCCTCCACGGGAATCCGGTCCAATTGTTTCAACAATTGCCCGTGACCACCAATATACTTGGATAACAATTCCGGAATACTCACGATTGGCAAAGTTTAAAAAAATACCTTACCTAAATTTACGGTTTTAAGCAGAGGATGGTCATGGTTTTTTGATGTATTTCCAAGAAAAAAGGCCTATTAATCCATGAAAATCAAAAGCATCTACCTCAACAAAGTAATGCCGCCGGGTTGCTCGATAATACCCCGCTCGGGCTCCGAAATACTCTTGAACTTTATCACATAAGCATAGGTGCCTAAAGGCAGCATTTTACCATCCTTAGTTCCATCCCAGCCTACATTGACCATATAATCCAAATCATCAGAATGATATAAAAGTTCTCCCCACCGATTGTAAATAAATATTTCAAATTCACCTACAAAGGTTGGGTACAATTTGAAAGTCTGGTTTTCCTGAATACTGGCACTTGGGCTAAATGCCGTCGGTGCATAAATGGTTGGAATACAATCTACGATTACATTTGTGGTATCAAGTGTCCAGCAATTAAATGCATTTTCCAATTCAAATTCATAGACTCCCTCTTCCGTAATTTCAAATATTCCTGGCATCGATTCAAACACCTCACTACCTGTACTTCCATTAAATGCAAAATAAGTAATAAAATCACCGGGTTCTATTATAGCAACTTCATTTGCCGGAGGTTCCGGACAGATAATATACTCAGGTTCTATGTTACTCGGTGTAAGCGGGGCACGAGTAATCTGCAACTCTCCAGAAGCACTGCAGTTAGAGGTAGATATCGTAGCTCGGTATAATCCTTCATTGAAGGTTGACAACATAGACAGGGTGTCTCGCAACTCAATATCATTCAAAAACCATTGGTAGCTTACTCCCTGCTCGGAGGGAGTTGCCGTCAACGTTACCAAATTTTCATCTTGGCAAGCTTGCTGATCTACGGTTAAGGCAACCGTTAATGGTTGATAGACATCAACTTGCTGAATATCGTCTCCCTGACAACCGGTTGCTTGATCTCGAACTACTACATTATACTCCCCTGAAACAGTTGCAGTAATTGAAGGTGCAGTAGAATTGGTAGACCATAAATAAGAATAATTATTGCCCGACAAGTTAGTAACACCAATCTGCCTGGTCCCATCACATCCAGCGGTCATGGGTTCGATTACTGGGTCAGGTGATGGCGACAACGTGACCTGCGTACTAGCGGTAGTATCACAAGGCACAAGAACGTTCCCGTCCGTAGCTGTCACAAAATATTGCCCTGAACCCCCAGCTGTTACATCTACACTCGGACCAGTAGCAGTAAAACCACCTGGCCCTGTCCAATTATAAGTCAATAAACCATTTGGTGAGGTCACTGATACTAAAGGATCATCACTGCATAGATCAAATAACGGTGCTACAATTAATCCTACATTAAGCTTTGGTGCGACTATGATATTTGTAACTTCTCCAGTACATCCATCAGCTTGCACCTGCAATGTATAATTACCAGATGAAGGAACCGGAATTTGGAAATTAACGGCACTTGCTGTCCCAGTAGTAGTCGTGCTACCAATCGTTTCTATAAGCGTATAAGAAATAGTATTCGGATCTACTATCCCCGCTCCCAATGTAACATCCAACCGGTCCCCAGTACATTCCTGAATGATCACCGGGGTGATCGAAAATGGCGCGGGATTATCAACCACGCTGATTGCGTAACTTTCCGAACATCCGCTAATATTATCTGTAATAACCAAGGTATAAACACCCGCGGGAACGGTTGGCAAAATGGCATTGTTCCCAAGGGAAGCATTTGTGTCATCAAACCATTCTACTGACAAGTCGGTCAGGTCACTGGTAACTTCAATTTGTCCATCAGCATTACCGCAAGTACTGTTAGTCACATCATAAACAGCCTGTGGTGTAGCGTTGATGGTGATGATAACCGTATCACCATTTACACAACCTGTAAGTCCATCAATTACATTCACCGCATACTCAAACACTCCGCTGACGTTTGTATTTACATCCAAGGTACTAGTATTAGAATTCTGGTTGGTTCCATTGCGGAACCATGTAAATGTATTTGGTGGATTCCCATTTGGAAGACCGGTAGATAATTGAGGAATGGAATCTCCCTGGCATATAGTCATATTCGGCCCCAGATCGACAGGTGGTCTTCCGTCATATACCTGAGTCGTATCTTCTGACTCGCAACCTGCAGCATTTATTGTCCGCACAGAGTAAAATCCTGGCAGTGTAACATCAATGGTCTGGGTAGTTTCACCTGTACTCCATATAAACTGCTTTCCTCCTGCATTCGTTGTATCTGCATCCAAAACCAAAGGCCCTGTACAAATAACATCTACCAAAGGAATAGTCGCATCGTCTGGATAACCAGAAATATCGACTTGCTGCACAATCGTGGTATCAAGTCCACAACGGTTGCTCACATTGAAGGCGACAGTATAAATAGAATCAGCTAAATAAATATGAGAAGCTGAGTCAGTTGTGGCAGACCCACCATCCCCAAAAGTCCACAAAAACTCATCAATTATAGAGGTTCCATTACCAATAAATGTCGATGTCTGATTGATACATGCCGGAATTACTGACGCAGCAGGACTTGGTGTCTGCTGAAACATACTCTGGATAAAGTTTGGCAATCCAAGAGAAGAAGTTCCTGTTATCAAATCAAAACCATCTTCAAAATAAATCGACTCTGACAGCGTATCAAGATTTTCAGTAATCGTACCTAAAAACTGCTGACCATCTCGTGCTACATAAATCTGTCCATCAGGTCCGGTTTGGATCGCTCCCATATTCTCTCCAGGAGCGTCTGCTAATTCCACAATTCTTGTCTCTATAGAATCCTTGTCATAATCATGCAATTTCAATTCGTAAAGTTTAGAACCTGATCCTGACGGGCTATTGGAAGTCACAAAAAGCTTGTCGCTATTGCTCGAAAATTCTACCCCATAAACCTGATAAGGTGGATTATCGTCCGGCAACTCAACCTGCAAATAATTTGAGAGGGTTCCAGTCATGCCATCAAAGTCAAAAATTTCCACATAGTTTTTGCCTCCACTGGAAAACGCTACGGCAAGTCGTGTACCATCAGCGGACAGCTTCATATATCCCTTCGAAGCTTCTTCTTCTGTGGCATCATGTGATGAACCAATGCTTGTCAACACAGGATTTCCAATACCGTCTTCAGTGATTGGATATGCCCTAAAAGTATTGTTGCCCATTTCATGGACAATAAGCCACACAAAGCCTCCAGGATCCGTGGCCGTCATCCTTTCGGTCGTCTTTTCAAAAAGTGGTTTCTCCTTCGTTACTACTTCGCCCAACGTTCCATTTCCTATTTCTTTAATGTCTACAACAGCGTAGTTCAGCACATAATCACTACTGGCATTATAAACCGGCCTAGTGGTAAAAATGTAAAACAAGGTCTCATCATTAGGAAACGGCACGATGATGGACGACTGAGTCGAACTATTTTCGCCTCCGATGGAGTTGCCATTAAACATTTGCGTATGGTCTCTGTCATATACAATATTTCCATCAGTATAAAACAAGCTATTTCCATTCTGATCAGAGATAGAGGCCGCTCCCTCCGGTGAAACTAGCTGCCCATCCGAAACAGCAACTGGTGGTTGTTCATTGAAGTCGATGCCTGCATTATTACCAAAATACCAGAAATTGGCTGTTTGTATCTCTTCTCCATATTCTTCAATATTAATTCCGTCATAAGAAGAGCAAGTTCCATAGTCTACCACTACCCAAAAATATCCAGTAGCATTTGCAGAATCTACGTCAATGGTTTGGCTGGTCTCTCCGGTACTCCATCGGTACAATTGGCCATTGGCACCTGCATCCAAAACTAGCGTTTCTCCGGGACATATAACCGTATCCTGTCCAAGATCAACTGAATCAGTCATTTGAATGACATTAACAGATTGCATCACGGTATCTGAAGAGCCATTGATCCCAGCAATTAAGGTAACATTATAAGTGCCGGGTTGGGAATAGGTATGCGTGGGAGCGATTAAATTTGAAGTATTATCTTGAGCTGAAGGATCTCCAAAATCCCATCTATAAAAATCTGCCGGAGGGTCAAAGTCCGGGAAGAATTTTGTTGGTGAGCCTTCACAAGTATTTTGGTTCACGATTTCAAAAGTATTTGGCGAGAAGGTGATGGGTGCCTTGGGGGAAAAAGATGGGAATTGAAACGCCGCGAAATTTTCATTTCCCAAAGGCACACTTTGATAATTAATGTTTGAAGCGAGCGTATCGTCAGGGTTTGTAATCCTTCCTACCCTCGTAGGCCCTCCACTGTTTTCTCGGTATAAATGGTATAAATTCCCATCAGGGCCGATTTGCAATCCATAACTACCAAAGAGGGGCGTAGGGTTTACCTGATCTAAAGAAGCTGTGGGATCATCCAAATCATAACGGTAAAGCACTCCATCTTGTGTGCCATCCCCATATCTTGATATAAATATTTTAGTTCCATCCGGAGAAAATTCCACATCATAAATTGCCTCATCAGCTGTATCAGAATTTGCCGAATTAGGGATTTCTCGTACAAAACTGAGCGTATCCACCGCTGGATCAAACTGCAACAATTGGATATTGGCTCCAGAATTGTTTGGCGAAACTGCGATTTGTCCCGTAGCAGGATGATATGAGAAATTTGCAGCGACAAGATTTGATGGATTTGGAATGGTTTTTATCAACACACGGTTGTTACCATCTATGCGGTACAGCTTAAATTCTCCAGTAGCAGCATCCTGCACCAGCAAAAAGTAGAAATATGGATCATTACCATACTCAAAAACCAACATGCCGGGATTCACCTGAATTACCGCTGTTGGTGCATTGAATGCAGGCAGGTTTTCTGTAACCACTTCGCCGAGCTGCGGCGCAGGTGGTGTTGCATTACCATCTGCATTCATATTAATGGTTGTAACTTCCAAAGTACCCGGGGTGCCCGGATAATTTGCGGTATTTGTAAATATCAAATACTGACCGGGAGCATTTGGCCTTGGAGTGATCGCCACACTTTGATTGGCACTTGCATTGCCATTCAAACCTGTCCATCCAAACATCATGTTGTGGGAGGCATCGTAGACATTCACTCCATCCGTATAGAAAAGCACGTCACCTGAAACCCTGTCTGTTGCTACAGCTGAGGCCGCATTGCCATAAGGAGTTGCCTGTACATCTGTCTGGTTAGGTTGGTCGTCTGATTTATTAAATCCAATTCCATATTGAGAATTACCGAAGAACCAATTATAAGTGGAATAATCTTGCGCAAATCCAATTTGCATACTGCAAATAAACAGTAGCAAAAAAAGAAACCTTGCTTTGTAAAGTATTCCCAAATTGTATATTTCTCTCATTTGATGCATTTAGGTTGACTAAATATCATAATACAATAAATACGAAAGTTAACCTGTAAATCGTATATGTAGCTAACGATTTAGTTATAAACCCCAATAAACTTTCGTACTGCAAGAAATAATAAAAAATGCAATAAAAGTATATTTGTGGCGTCCTATTTTTATATTTGAGCCGATTGGCCCTATTATCCATATTATAGATATTGCATGTTTAAGAGATATACAGTCATATTTTTACTACTGATAGGAATAGCAATACAAAGCGTGGCGCAAGATCCTCAATTTTCTCAGTTTTATGCTGCTCCGCTCTATTTAAACCCGGCTTTTGCAGGATCTTCTGAGCTTGCCAGGGTTGGGGTAAACTATCGAAACCAATGGCCTTCATTCCCTACAAATTTTGTAACTTATTCGGGGTATTTTGATTATTACTTTGACGATTACAATAGTGGCGTAGGAATATTACTTACTTCGGATGTAGAAGGATTGGCGGGATTAAAGACCAATAGCGTGGCTTTGCAGTACTCCTACCAATTGAGATTGACAGATGGTTTGATTTTCAGGCCGGGCCTTGAAGGTTCTTTCACCATGCAGGACATTGATAAAAACAATCTCGTTTTTGGTGACCAAATTGATTTTAATGGACAATACAAACCCATTACCGATGATGATATCATCAACAGAGATTTTAGAAATAATTATTTTGACTTTGGTGCAGGAGGCTTATTGTTTTCAGACAAATTTTGGATTGGGTTTGCTGCTCATCATCTGCTTACTCCGGCAAACTCACTCATAGAAGGCTCAAGCAATCTAGACATCAAATATTCAGTTCATGCAGGGTACAAATTTTTACTTCCTACCACGACCGACTTTAACTTTCAGAGTGGCTATCGCGAAGTAAGCCTCACTCCTACCATGCAATACAAGCTTCAGGGGCAGTTTTCTCAGTTAGATGCTGGACTATATTTCACGTACGAACCTTTCGTTTTTGGAACTTGGTATCGAGGACTTCCATTCAAACCAGTGGACGGAATCTCAAACAACGAATCCTTGATTTTCCTTACGGGAATATCTACGAACGGCCTACATATTGGCTATAGTTTTGACTACACACTCTCAGAACTGGGAATCTCTACTGGTGGTGCGCATGAAATATCCGTGCGTTACGAATTCTTTTTGGGCGACCCTAGAAAGCCACCTAAGAATGTACGTCGATTGCCATGTCCTAAGTTTTAGTTGATTTTTCTTCAGAGCGGAATAGTTGGCATAATTCCACTTTACTCCATCAGTTTTCCTATTTTTGCAATCCGAAAAAACTATGTTCTATGGATGCTAAAAGCATATTGATTTTATTATTGGCGGTACTCTCTTTTGATTTTGTTTACAATAAAATTCTCGAATACCTCAACATTAAAAGCATGAAGGAGGAATTGCCTGATGAGGTAAAGGATATTTATGACGTAGAAAAGTATAAAAAATCCATAGCCTACAGCAAAGCAAACAATAAGTTTGGCCTGATTACTTCCACATTCAGTTTTATTATTTCCTTCGTTTTGCTCGCGACAGGCTTTTTTGGTTGGTTCGATGGCTTAGTGAGTGGTTGGATAGAATCCAGTGCGTTGGTATCGTTGACATTTTTTGGCTTGCTGTTCTTGGGATCAGATTTGATGAACATTCCTTTTCAGATTTACGATACTTTTGTTTTGGAAGAAAAATTTGGGTTTAACAAAACCACGCCAAAGACTTTTGTTTTGGATAAGCTGAAAGGATATGCGCTGGCGGCAGTACTTGGAGGAATTATCCTATATGCGCTCCTTGAGCTCATGGAATTGTTTGGACAGGATTTCTGGATTTATTTCTGGATCGTGATTTCGCTGTTCACTTTATTTATGAATATGTTTTATACCTCGCTCATACTTCCTCTTTTTAACAAATTAACACCTTTGGAAGATGGTGAACTCAAAGAGGCGATTGAAGCCTACAGTAAAAAGATCGACTTCCCTCTAGACAATATTTACGTGATCGACGGGTCAAAAAGATCAGCCAAATCCAATGCGTTTTTTTCCGGCATTGGCAAAAAGAAAAAAATCGTGCTGTACGACACATTGATTGAAAACCACTCTAAAGAAGAACTGATTGCCGTACTGGCTCATGAAGTTGGTCACTTCAAAAAGAAACACATTATCACCGGATATTTACTTTCTATCTTACAAACTGGATTTACCCTGTTTATCATGTCGTTGATTATTTTTAGTCCGGCCATGTCAGAGGCTTTGGGTGGAAGTAAATTTGCCGTCCATCTGAACTTGCTTGCTTTCGGGATTTTGTATTCTCCGATATCCCATTTTGTAAGCGTCTTTATGAACATCCTTAGCAGGAAAAATGAATACGAGGCAGACGCCTACGCAAAAGAAACTTATGATGGAAAATTCTTACAGATGGCGCTAAAAAAACTATCTGTAGACAATCTCAGCAATCTGTTTCCACATCCGGCATATGTCTTTATCCACTATTCACATCCTCCATTGTTGCAAAGGTTGGCGGCGATGCAGGACGAGACCGGCAAGGCATGAATGCCCAGAGACGTACAACAGTATAATCAAACAAAAAAGCCCTAAA
>JAUHYU010000027.1 GCA_030426345.1 Bacteroidia bacterium | reverse complement strand
AGATTTAATTTTTTAGTCGCAAAATACTTGTCGGGTGAAATTCAGGAGGCCGAACAAGTTGAGCTGGATCAAATGCTGCAAGACAAAAAACTCTCTCAGCAATTTAAATGGCTGCAAACAACTTGGCATGGTACAGAACCATTTAATATAGGGGAGGGGAAATTGCTGACCATGGATAAAATAGCACAAGAAGATGAGTCAATTGTGTTTGGAAAAAAAGAATTCCCTATGCAGCGAAAAACGTATCAGTTCAATTCATTTTTAAAAATAGCGGCATCCATCATTTTAGTAGTGTCGCTAGGATATTTATACATAAATACTCAAACACGGCAGAATGATGAATTTGCCCAATCGTCCTGGAAAATAACCGAGACATCTTCAGGACAATTATCGACCATTACCTTTTCTGATGGTTCCAAGGCGGTATTGAATGGAGAGAGCAAATTGTCTAGACCATCAATTTTCAGCGATTCTTTGCGGATTGTAGAGTTGGAGGGAGAGGCATATTTTGAAATCGCCAAAGACAAAAATCGTCCTTTTATAGTAAAGACAAAGCATGTGAGCACAAGGGTACTTGGCACCAAGTTCAATGTTAGTGCATTTCCGATAGATGGGAATGTAACAGTTTCCCTTTTGGAGGGGTCGGTAAAAGTTTATGATAATGAATTTGAAGGTAAGGAAACTGAACAATATGTACCGGAGATAAATGAACAGGTGGTGATAAATACCAATTCAAAAACGGCCCGAGTCATTGATATAGAACCCGAAAATGTAGTCGGATGGAAAGATAATATCTTCAAGTTCGACAATGTGAAGATGGAAAAGGTACTAAGATCCATCAAAAGGAGATATGGAGTGACTTTTGAAGTTAAAAACAAAAACATCAACAACTGTTTGATAAAGACGAGATTTAACAATGCCTCATTAGAGGCTGTGTTGGAAGCCATCACTTTTGCAACAAACTCAACTTATGAAATAAGTGAACACAAAATAATCATAACTGGAAAAGGCTGTGATAAATAAGCTACCGGAATACTTAATAAAAATACTGCCTATGATCTAACACAAAATGAAAAAAAGAAGAGCATGACTTCTGGCGGTCGTCGCAGCTCCTCTTTTTGATCGTCTTTAACAAAAAAAATGTTTCATTAAAAAACACCTCAAAATTATGAAAAAAATTTACCTAGACCCAATTATTAAGGTGAGCAAGTACACATTTCTTATATTGTTTGTTAACTGCCTATTCGGGACGCTGTTATTGGCCACAGAAAATGCTGAAGGACAGAGTCTTAAGGAAATTAACGCTTCTCTCGCTGTAGAGAATCTAACGCTCAAAAAAGTATTCCAGCTTTTAGAAAAGGAAACGTCATTTGAGTTTAGCTATGCCACAAATAATATTCCTTTGAAGAAAAAGATTTCGATCGTAAAGGATAATGAAAACCTGTATGAAATATTGAAGGATATTTCAATAAAAGCAGATGTTGACTTCAAAAGAGTAAACAATCAGATCATTGTCAAAAGAAAAAATGATTTAGGAGCTTTATCCGTGGAAGACATTATGGATGATGTGGCAATTTCAGGCAAAGTCACCGATGAAAAAAAGGCGCCTCTGCCTGGGGTTAGTATCATCATTAAAGGTACTTCCCTCGGTGTGGTCACGGATATTAATGGCAATTATACCATTAATGTCCCTGAAGGCTCGATATTGGTATATTCCTACATTGGGTATCTGCCCCGGGAAGTAGATATTTCGGGAATGTCGGTAATAGATGTTGAACTGCTACCCGACTTGACACAATTGGACGAAGTGGTAATAGTAGGTTATGGTTCGCAACAAAAAGCCAAAATGACCGGTTCTGTAGCAACTGTAAAAAGGGAATTGTTGATTGATCGTCCAATTGTTTCTGTGGCGCAGGGATTGGCAGGTGTCGATCCTGGCACGAATGTATTGGTTTCATTGAACGGTGGTGCACCGGGTGAGCAGCCTGCGATTTCAATTCGAGGAGAATACGCTGTGACTAATCGACCTGAGTTCACTGAACCACTCGTTTTGGTAGATGGTTTTGAAGCCAATATTGGGGATGTTGACCCCAATCAAATACAAGAAATGACCATATTGAAAGATGCAGCAGCAACAGCCATTTATGGAGTACGAGCTGCGGAAGGCGTGA
Source organism: Bacteroidia bacterium (assembly GCA_030426345.1). Classification (GTDB taxonomy): domain Bacteria; phylum Bacteroidota; class Bacteroidia; order Cytophagales; family Cyclobacteriaceae; genus JAAUQL01. The sequence goes on along the minus strand of JAUHYU010000027.1, from coordinate 51,513 downwards.
TTTTAATCACTACCAAGGGAGGCACGAGAGATAAGCCTATCCAATTCAATTATCGATTCCAAGGTGCTAGTCAGCGTTATACAGATGTGCCACAAGCTTTGGGCTCAGCAGAATACATGGAGTTCAGGAATAAGGCTTGGTATAACGAAAGAGTATATCGCAATGGTGATGACCCCTCCCTAACCAATCGATTTAATTTCTTCAGTGAAGACGTAATCAACCGTGCCAGAAACGGTGAGTTTTACAGTACCAATTGGCAAGACATATTGTATGGATCGTCTGCACCTCAGTTTTCGCATTCTTTGGATGCATTTGGAGGTACTGAGCGAACATCTTATCTAATTAGTGTTGGAAGCTTGGATCAGGAAGGTATCAACATTGCCAATGACAATTTCAAAAGGTATAATTTTAGGGTAAAAGTGGATACCGACGTAAATGATTGGTTGACAATTGGTACCAATACTGCTTTTACCTTTAGTGAACAAATCCGTGTGGATGTGGCTACCACACAAGATGAAGCAAGGCCTTCCCCACTCTTTCCTGTAACAGATGAAGCATTGGGTGGTACCGGCTCATATGTGGCAGGTGAAAATGGAGTATCCGGAAACCCAGTTATGACATCAGACAATGGGTCTAACGATAAAACAAAAAGGGATGTGATGGAGATGCAGCTTTTCGCTAAGGTTAAAATCCTAAAGGGGCTTACATTTGATCAAAAGCTCAACTATCGTGTTTTGAATACTAGTGTTAGCGACTGGAGCAATAATATTAGTTATGCTGAATATTCATTCGATGGACTAACAGGAACTTATTCTGACCCCAATATCGTAGAAGAATCTTCGGTCCGAAGAAATCTGCAGAGTACCAGCATTCGAAGTACGCACCTTACTTCTCAGTCACTGCTCAACTATGGAATATCATTTAACGAGGCACATAACATTAAAGCCTTATTGGGATGGCAGGTAGAAGATATCCACAATCAGATGATTACGGCGTATAGGGAAAATTTTGCCATAGGTTCATTACAACAGTTGACCGTAGGAGGCACTGAAAATTGGTCAAATGGTTCGGACGCTACCGATCAGAGTTACTTGTCCTTAATAGGCAGGTTGAATTATGATTACAAATCAAAATACCTTATAGAATTCAGCTTTAGGCGGGATGGCTCCTCAGAATTTGCACCGGGTAATCGCTTTTCTTTTTTCCCAGCATTATCTGTTGGTTGGAATATGGCTAACGAGTCTTTCATCAATAATATGGGTTTCATAGATATGTTAAAGGTCAGAGGTTCAATAGGTGAAACAGGAACTGATAATCTACCAAATACTCCACCGCTTGCGTATTATACCAGGATTGGGAGCACTTCGGGTTATACTTGGCCCAGTGCTGGTGTGCAAAGTGGGCTGATTGTGGCAAGCTATTCCAATCCTGATTTAATATGGGAGACGGTTAGAAAAATGGATATTGGGCTTGATTTGGAATTATTCAAGGGGAAACTAGGAGTGGTTGCCGATTACTATAACAACAAGCGTATTAATCAACTTGTCGCTATCCCTGCATCAAGAGAGTTTGGCTTGGGAGGGACGGCTCCTGCCAATATATACTCGTCCCAGAATAAGGGATTTGAAATCATTGTGAGTCATCGCAATAAAATAGGGGAAGTTGGATATCGAATTAGCATAAATGCTGCTCATACAAGAAATGAATGGTTGGAAAGACCTGATGATATCACTTGGGACAACAATGAGGTTGGTTTTGCTTTGAGAAATCCTTGGGGATTTGTTATGGATGGCTACATCTCCAATCAGGAGGAATTGGATGCCTATAACGCTGCTACATCATTTGGCAATGGCACACAAAACAGGAGATGGATTGGGGCGCCTAAATTAACTGAACAAGGTTCCCGAGATGCAGAAACGGGATTGAGGGTACTTGATTCAGATGCAAGGATTGACAATTGGGACAGAAATTTCTACGGAAATCCTGGCACTACCAAGTTAGGTGCTACTCTGGGGGTTAATTACAAAGGTTTCAGTTTAACATCAGTGATTGATGGAACATTGGGCAGAGAGCTTACGGCCAATTTGGGGGCGGCATTTGCTAATGGAACGGGAAATATATATCGGGCATTTGTCGAACAGTCCTTCGACCCAGAGACCAACAATGATGATAGCGCCTTGTTTCCAATAATATTTGCCGGCAACTGGACATACAATGCACAACAGCGCATAAACGCCAGCTTTGTTAGGGTAAGGAATGTAAATCTCAGCTACAATTTTAAAGAAGGGTTAGTACCAACATTAAAAGCGTTGAAATTATACGTGTCTGTGGAGAATCCAATTATTCTTTGGGATGATTTCCCCTTGAGCGAATACGGTTTTGACCCGGAATTAGGTATGAGCACGGTATATCCAATGCCCAAGACATTCACTGTGGGTTTGAATATCGGTTTTTAATTGTAAACGTGATGAACAAAAAAGAAAAAACCATGAAAAAAATAGCAATAATATCCTTGGTACTGGCACTGTTTCTTAGCAGTTGCGATGATTATCTAAATCAGATTCCCCAAAATGACTTTACAGTAGCTACCTTGTTTAAAAGGGAAGCGGATTTGAATAGCTTTTTGAATACCATTTACAATCAGCAATTTGGGTTCAGTTTAACGAATAACTATCCGAACAGAGGTCTGGATGCCATGACGCCATGGTCCGAAGATGCGTTTGTTAATCCAAAACGAAATTGTTGTTCGGGGTCTGAACTCGAAGATTTTGCTGCCGGAACCGGGAAAATACCTAATATTTATAACGATAGTTATTCTCGGATTCGACAGTGCAATGAGTTTTTGACATTTGCTCCCCAGGCCGAATCCAGTTTTGATGACCCTGCTCTTTATAAACGATATATTGCAGAAACACGGTTTCATAGAGCATATTACTATCATCGGTTAAACACATTTTTTGGTGCTGTGCCTCTAGTACTGGATCTTTTGGCACCAGATGATTTACGCCCCAGGAATACGCGACTTTCCGTATTTGAATGGATCAATGATGAATTAGAGGATATTGCTGATGATTTGCCAAAGTCCTATACAGGTGCTGATTATGGTCGAATAACGAGTTGGACAGCAAAAGCTTTGCGGGCTCGCCATCTGCTTTATGCCATAGATTGGCATCCTGATGTGACATCCTTGTATGCACAGGCAGAACCTATACTCAAAGACATTTACGACAATAGCGGTCATGCACTGGAGGCTGGGCCAGATGGATTTGAAAGGATATTTACCAAGGCCGGTGCTGATTCACCTGAAATATTATGGGCACATTATTACAACTCCGCAGTATATGGTGCAGATGAAGGAGCTACAGGAACATCTCATGGCTATCCGTATTTTAGCCTACCTCGCGGAGCAGCTGCCACGGCGGTAAATAATAATGGAAGTGTCCGTTCTCAGGAAGGGCATTTTGGTGCCACCTCAAGATTGGTAGAAGCTTTTCAGATGACCAATGGCATGGATATTCATGATGTAGCGTCAGGTTATGATCAGGCAAATCCGTGGACTGACCGGGATCCAAGGTTGGAAGCTACCATTCTCCATGCGGGAGAAGTACTGCCAAGAAGGTTGGGAAATGGATCAGACGACACATATGTCCTCAACCCGCACCCAACTAAAACAATGCAGGTGTTTGATGATGAGTCAAATTCATTCATTGATGACCCCAACGCCACAAACTTAGACTATGTAACCACCAATAACACCCACAAATCAGGCTACTACTATAATAAGTACAATACTGATTTTGATTGGGGTGGGGATGCCAAGAGGGGTGATGTCCAGTATATATTTATTAGATATGCTGAGGTATTATTGATGTATGCAGAGGCCGCATTGGGCAATGGTAATATGCCTTTAGCTATGTCATTGATCAATGAGGTGCGCTCTAGGGTTGGCATGCCAGATGCTGTGGCTGGAAATCCTGATGAAGCCTTGGATGCCATATTGTTTGAAAGAAGAATTGAATTGGCACTGGAAGGGCCATTTCGCTATTATGATATCAGGCGCCATAAATTGGGAGCTGAAGTATTCACTGGCACCTTACCGGGTGGCGGAAATAAAGCTGTTGCCTATGGCATCGCTTTTGGAGACAATGCAGACAAAACAAATAATATCGCCAATGCTGATGGAAATATTGATGAAGGTGAATTAGATGATTCTAAAAAAAGTGTGATAGGTACCAGGGTTTTCGATGAGTACTATTATCTTCCCGTATTGCCTGATGCAGCAACATCTCGGAATACATTCTTGCTTGATGAGCCTGAAGATTTTGGCCCATGGCAATCTTTCTTTGCCAAATAAAATCTTTTGTAAAAACAGGTGAATCCAATTTGGTTCGCCTGTTTTTATCAAGCGGTATTTTCTGAATTAACAACGAATATTTTTAACTTGTATAATTATCCAAATATTTATCCATCAGATTATACATTATTGCCTCATGGAAAATAGACCCTTTTTTACCCATAAAATTTAAGTGTTTCTTTCTCAACAATTACGAAGATACCTGGACAACAAAATTTCAATAAATAATGAACTTTATAATTCGATTAACAGCATTAGCTTTTACATTTTTTTCGTTTTCCTTTCATGGAAATGGGCAGGATTTATTTGATACAGACAGTTTTCAAGTAGGGATAGACCAAAACGGATTTGTTACTGCATTAATGGATCCTCAGACCAAAAAAAATTATATCCCGGAGGGGAATAAAGGACCATTGATGGCAGTAGTTGCCAATGGGAAATTGTGTATCCCAACATCATTCAGGAAAATTAAGGGTACACAGTATGAGCTTGGTTTTGAGCAAACCAAGGTTCAGGTAGTTCTGAAAATTGAGGATAAGCGCACCCACGTTTCCTTTACAGTTGTAAATACTGAAAATGCCAATGGACTGGAGGCCATTATTTGGGGGCCATACCCAACAGAAATAAACCAGGTGATCGGAGAAAATGTGGGTGTGGTCAGAAATAGTGATTTTGCCATTGGGATACAATCACTAAACCCTAAAACCTCAGCAGGAAAATTGGATAATATCAGGGGAGTGACCAGCTATCATGGCACCGCTGCCGAAGCAACAGAGGACGGCTCCAAGTTGCAGGCTTTTGCCATTGACCGAACAAAAGACAGATCCAAATCCACTTGGGACGGATGGGAAAACAGATTGCCCGGAAGGCCAATTGATATACTAAATGATGATGAAGGACGTGTGATTGGTTCTGCCATTGCTTTGTTCGGTTGCAGGCCCGAAAAGGCCCTAAAAACCATAGGAGCCATCGAAGTGGCCGAAGGGTTACCACATCCTGAAATAAATGGTGTGTGGGTCAAGGAGTCAAAAGAAACAAACCGTGCCTATGCCATATCGCCTTTTACAGAGGATGATGTAAATCAAATGATCGAATATGCAAAAAAGGCCGGCCTCAGATCGCTGTACCATGAGGAACCTTTTGAAACCTGGGGTAATTTCAAGTTGAATGAAAAATATTTTCCCAATGGAATGGAAGGTTTGAAGCTTGCTGCCGAAAAAGCGAAAAAAAATGGATTGAACCTAGGCGTGCATACGCTTTCAAATTTCATCACGCCCAATGACAAATTTGTTACGCCCGTCCCCGACAGACGGTTGGTGACTACTGGTTCTGCCGAGCTAGTGAAAGACATCAGCGATGCTGATTATGATATTGAAATTTCGGACAATGAAATGATCCTGAGCCAAAAAAACAGTAAAATGAATACGGTGAGGATCGGGGATGAATTGATCCGCTATGGTAGTGTGAGTCAGGAAAAACCGTTCATTTTGTATGACTGTCAACGGGGGGCGTTTGATACGAAAGCCACAGCACATTCCAAAGGTGAGACAGCTGTCAAGCTGTTGGATTTTGCCTATAAGACTTTTTATCCCAACTGGGAATTGCAAAAGGTCATGGTCAAAAACCTATCTGAAGTTATCAATCAAGGCAATGTGACCCAAATGGGATTTGATGGACATGAGGGATGTTTTGCCACCGGAAACGGGGACTATGCCATGGATAAATTTGCATTGGATTGGTATAATCTAGTGGATCACGTCACCGTAAACAGCTCCAGCCGATTGAAGCATTTCTACTGGCATATCAACCATTTCATCAATTGGGGGGAGCCGTGGTATGGTGGGTTTCGGGAAAGTCAGGCGGATCGGCGGTTCAAGGTGCAACCTTTTCTTGAGAGGAACTACCTGAAAAATATGTTAGGTTGGTTTATGATCACGCCAACTACAATCCCCACAGATATTGAGTGGATGATGGCCAGGGCAGCCGGATACAATGCTGGTTTTGCCATGGTATTGCGAAGGCCTTCATTAGAGGCAAATCCTTATACAGACGAGTTATTGGCTTTGATCAAGCTGTGGGAGGAGGCTAGATTGTCAGGGGCATTTTCTGATGAACAACGTCAAAGGCTGAGGGATGGGAACAATGAATTTCATCTTGAAAGGGTTGATGCCAAAACACTGATTTTACATCCGTTTACCACCAATAGTTTTGAACACCAAAAGAAAGTACTTCAGCCAGGGGAGCCGACGGACTCTGAGTGGGCATTCTCAAATAGAAGTGACGAACAGCCGCTTAAATTTAGACTGACTATCAAGAGTGATACAAAAAACAGTGAAGGGTTTATCACAAATCCTGATTTGCTCTATGACAACTCCTTCCAATTTAAGTTGCCGGAAAAAATGCAGGCCGGAGCTTCCGTTGTGTGCGACGGTACTCAGAATTTGAGGATTTATGATTTCAAGGGAAGGTTTATTGAGACGTTTGATATGGGTAGAAAACCTCCTGTTTTGAGAAAGGGGCCACATAGTTTTCGGTTTGACTGTTCATTTTCGGGAGAAGATGAATTGAAAATAAACCTTATTGTGAAGCAGGAAGGTGAAGAGGAAGAAATCTATATTCAATAACTATATGCCATTGTTGTAAGATGTATAAATTCATGGAATTTAGGGTGTTTTTTATGCTGTTATTTTTTTCAGGGGCGGGTTATGCCCAGGCAGAGAAACCCAATGTCATTTTTTTTCTTGTGGATGATTTAGGCTGGAAAGATTTGGGATGCTATGGCAGCGAATATTATGAAACACCTGCCATTGATAAACTTGCTGAAGAAGGGATACTATTTACTGCAGCCTATGCACCACATCCTGTTTGTGGACCCAGCAGGGCGGGAATAATCGCAGGAAAAATGCCCATCCGGACAGGTAATGTCGGCGTGACAGGCAACCTATCCCCAGATGAGCTTACAATGGCAGAGGCATTTAAGGAAAACGGATATGTGACCTATTTTACTGGGAAATGGCATCTCGGCATGACCGATGGCCGGAATCCCGGAAACCAGGGCTTCGACAAAGTTGTTGGTGTCAACTATGCGGGCCAGCCCGGTTCTTATTTTTATCCATACAAAGACATAGGGCAGGATTGGATCGGCGGCAAAAGGAGGATCATCCCCGAGCGCGATGTATTGGGACTTGAAGGAGGCAAAGAAGGCGAGTTTCTCACGGACAGACTAACAGATGAAGCCATTAAATTTATCAAGGAAAATCAAACGCATCCGTTTTTCATGTACTTTTCGCAATATGCCGTACATACGCCGTTGCAGGGAAAAGAGGAATACATCAAACACTATGAACCAAAAGGAAATGAATTGACCACCCACGATGTCCTGGAGAAAGTGGACGATAGGGCATATTCTAGGATAAGGCAATCAAACCCCGTGTATGCAGCCAACATCCAGAGCATGGATGAAAGTATGGGTCGTATCATGGAGACCTTGAATCAGCTTGGAATGGAAAATAACACCATTATTGTTTTTACTTCTGACAATGGCGGGTTTTCCACCACCAAGGGAGGCAATCCCCAAACGCCTACATCCAACCTTCCCTTGCGATTTGGAAAAGGATGGATGTATGAAGGAGGGATCAGGGTGCCTGCAATTGTAAAATACCCTAGTAAAATCCATGCCGGGACTCAATCAGACTTAACAATTTGTGGGTATGATTTTTATCCAACACTCCTTTCCCTCGCAGGATTGCCACCATTGCCCAGTCGGGATACTGATGGCATGGATATTTTTGACAATAAAGAAAAGAAGCGCTTTGATACACGGGAGATGTACTGGTATTATCCTCTCAAGCATGTTTCCGGACATACCCCTTCCGCTGCTATGAGAAGAGGTGATTTCAAGTTGATCCTTGACCTCAATACCAATGAAATAAAACTATACAATGTCAAGAAAGATATTTCAGAAAACGAAGATTTATCTTCCACCAAGAAGGGATTGGCAGCATCAATGAAGGATTTACTCGTGTCATTTTTACAAGAAAACAAACCTCCTGATAATTAAATAAGAACTATGCGAAGAAGAAATTTTATAAAGAAAACAGTAGTCGGATCAGGCTTGGCCTTGGCTCCCAGTTTGATGCTGGCGGACACAAAGGGGGCATTGCCAAACGTATTGATCATCGGTGACTCCATTTCCATCGGTTATACCAATTATGTGAAAGGGATGTTGGATGGGAAGGTTAACGTACAACGGCCCCTGAATGCCGGAGGAGGATATCTGAATTGCGAGGGAACCACTAAGGGGATCAAGTTGATTGATGAATGGTTGGGGGATACAAAATGGGATGTCATTCATTTCAATTTTGGATTGCATGATATAAAGCATGTTGATCCCGTGACAGGAAAAAACAGCAATAAGCAAGAAAACCCGCAGCAGGCAGATTTAAAAGCTTATAAAAAGAATTTAACTGGGATCGTAAAAAAGCTCGTTGCCACGAAAGCGGTATTGATTTTTGCGACTACCACCTCCTATCCCGACAAGCCGGGTGGGCCATTGCGCAGGGCAGACCAACCGGAAAAATACAATAAAGTAGCACTGAAAATCATGAAAAAATATCATGTTAAGATCGATGATCTCAATGCCTTGACCTTGTCCCGTTTATCGGAATTGCAGCAGCCAAACAACGTACATTTTAAGGAAGCTGGCAGTGAATTCTTAGCAAAGGAAGTGGTGAAGTCTATTGAGGAGGCAATTCAAAATATTCCAAAATAAATGCTGCCTGTAAATTACATTCTATAAAAATTTTAAATCGGAAGTCCCATGGATTTTTTACGCTATTTGACCATTGTTTTCATTGCCACATGCTGTGTTTCCTGTTCAGGGAAAAAGAACGAAGAGACGTCTGAAAAAAAGAAGCCAAACATCCTGTTCATCATGCTCGATGACCTTGGCAAGGAATGGATCAGCGCTTACGGGGCCCAGGATGTAAAAACACCCAACATTGACGAACTGGCCCGCACAGGGATGATGTTCGAAAATGCATATTCAATGCCTCAATGTACTCCAAGCAGGATCACGCTTTTAACAGGTCAATATCCATGGCGCAATGGGTGGGTAAATCATTATGATGTTCCAAGATTGGGACATGGCGGCAGGTTTGACCCTATCATGAACCCATCATTTGCCCGGATGATCAGGGATGCCGGCTATGCCACCTGCGCTGCCGGCAAGTGGCAGATCAACGATTTCCGATTGGAACCAGACGCTATGGTCAATGCTGGTTTTGATGAATACTGCATGTGGACAGGCGGTGAAAATGGCGGGTCCAGTACCAAAGCCAGCCAATTGCGCTATTGGGATCCGTATATCCACACCAAAGAAGGTAGCAAGACTTATATTGGAGAATTTGGTGAAGACATCTTTTCTGACTTCATCATTGATTTTATGAAAAAAAACCATGAAAAACCCATGATGATCTATTATCCCATGTGCCTGCCGCATGGTCCGCTTACCACCACTCCGGCAGAGCCAGATACACCTAAAAAGGATCAACATGAAGCCATGACGAGATACACGGATATTATATTGAAAAAATTATTGGATGCCCTCGATGATCTCAAGATTAGAGACAACACGATCATTGTTTGGACTACTGACAATGGAACGGGAGTTGGCCAAATAGGACGTAGAAATGATAGATATGTTCGTGGTGGAAAGATGCACCTCACGGAGAATGGATTAAATGCACCTTTTATTGTCAACTGTCCGGGAACAGTACCGGAAGGTGTGGTAACGGATGCCCTAGTTGATTTTACAGACTTGTTGCCTACTTTTTGCGACTTGGCAGGAGCTCCGTTGGATAAAAATTTCACTTACGATGGCCATTCTTTTGCCCCTCTTATTTTGGGGAAAAAGACAGATACAGACAGAAATTGGATCATGGGATTGGGCGGGCGTTTTGCCATGTTGGTTAATGACCGGATCACCAGTGTGCAAGAATTTCGTGATAGGGTGATTCGGGATAAGGAGTACAAGGCCTACGTTGATACCACAGCCCATATTTATGAAATCATAGATTTTAAAAATGACCCGGATGAACAAATCAACCTAATTGATTCGGACAATCCTAAAATTCAGGCATCCATAAAGAAATTTCAAGATATATTGGATCAATTTCCCAAAACAGACAACAGCCCGATTTATCATCAATTGGATACCTCGTACTATGACCATCCTGCCGCGGCTCTTAACAAAGTGGCTTTGGGAGGAAAAAAAGGAGCAGCGAAAAGCCTGCCAGTGACGAGAGAAGAATATTTGGAAAAAACAGGGAGGGAATGAGATTGCTATATTTTAATGGCTTAGCAATTCTCTTGTTGGTATTTTCATGTCAGCAAGCCCAAAAGCAAGTTCATGGAAAAACGATGCATTTTGAGGGTACCGTAGAGTCGCTCAGCAACTACAAGTCCCCGGAATGGTTCAACGATGCCAAATTTGGAATTTACATTCACTGGGGTGTTTATTCCGTACCTGAAATGGGCGAATGGTACCCAAGGTGGATGTACCAGCAAGGCTCCGGGGCCTACAAACACCACGTAAAAACCTACGGACATCCATCAAAATTTGGCTACAAGGATTTCATTCCAATATGGAAGGCAGAAAAATTTGACCCTGATGCCACGGTGGCTTTATTTAAAAAGGCCGGGGCAAAATACTTCACACCTTGCGCTGTGCACCACGACAATTTTGATCTTTGGAATTCGAAGTACCACAGGTGGAATACGGTGAACATGGGCCCAAAAAAGGATTTGATAGGCATGTGGCGGGAAGCTACACTCAAACAGGGATTGAGGTTTGGGGTGACAACCCATGCTGCAAGATCATACAGTTGGATGAATGTTGCCAACCAGTCTGACACAGAAGGCTCGCTGGCGGGGGTGCCTTATGACGGGGATAATCCCGAATATGATGATTTCTATTTTAAAAAGCATGATGACCTATCCTCCGCCGGCCCGGAATTTCCACCCGAAGATTGGAAGGAAGAATGGAGCAACAGGATGAAGGACTTAATTGACAATTACCACCCCGATCATTTTTATTTTGACGGGGCAATTCCATTTAGGGGGGATATGGGCAAGACCGGAATGGATGTAATCGCTCATTTGTACAACCATTCCATGGAAATGAACGGCGGAAAACAGGAGGCGGTGATGTGTACCAAGCCAAGGCCGTTTACCGGATATTATGTTCCCGGCCTTACCACACTGGATTATGAACGGGGAAAAGCCCCGGAAATAAGATCGGAACCATGGCAGACAGACGATACCATAGGTCCCTGGGGGTATAAAAGGGGGGCGAAATACAAAACGACCAATGCTGTAATTGATAAATTAATTGATATTGTCAGCAAAAATGGCAACCTTTTGTTGAATGTACCCATCAGGGCAGATGGCACTCTTGATGCCGAAACGACAAGAATACTAAGGGAGATTGGCGAATGGATGGATATCAATGGAGAGGGAATTTATGGCACGAGGCCATGGATCGAGTTTGGAGAGGGAAAGATAAACAGTGTGGCGGAGATGTCGAGGGTATCCCAATATACAGCCAAGGATTTCAGATATACAACCAAAGGGGATACGCTCTATGCTTTCGTGATGGATTGGCCGGGCGATGGAAAAAAGATTAGGTTTAAATTGATTACGCCCTACAATGCTGCAATCAAACCTATCGCCAATGTGACCATGTTTGGGGTTGGGAAGATAGAATGGGAACAGGATGGAATGGGCCTATATGTGACCATGCCTGATGAAAAACCTTATGATCATGCCTATGGGTTTAAGATCATTCCTCAGAAATAGAGATGCAATTTTGAAAAGATACTTTAAAACCAATACTGACATGCAAACACAAAAGTATAATGGCCTTGTTTTTTTGGCACTCTTATTAATTATTGGCAGTTGCTCTCCCGAGCTGAAAAAAGAAAAGGAAGTTGATTCACGGCCAAATTTTTTGTTCTTGTTTGCCGATGATCAGACTTATGAATCCATCCATGCCCTAAACAATCTTGAGATCAAAACACCCAATTTGGATAAGTTGGCATCCCAAGGCGTGGTTTTTACGCATAGTTTTAACCAAGGATCTTGGGGAGGGGCAGTATGTGTAGCGAGTCGTGCCATGCTCAATTCTGGTCAGTACATGTTTGCAGCAAGGGAAGGCATCAAGCATAACAAATTATGGGGAGAGGTTTTTAGCGAAGCGGGATATGAAACCTTTTTCACAGGAAAGTGGCACAATGGGGACTCCACGGTTTTAAAAAGTTTTAAATATGCCAAGAGCATCGGCAAAGGCATGTACGAAACCATGCACCCGGAATTTAAGTGGGCGCCCGGCTACGGACGGCCTACTGCTGAAAACAATAGCTGGAATGCATGGGATCCAATTTTTACCGGTCATTGGACACCAAAAGTAAAAGATATTGTAACCGATGAAAATGGAGACAAGGGTATCGGCCCGACTTATGTTGTCCAGCAGCACACATCAGAACTATATGCGGACAAGGCAATAAGTTTTTTGCAAAATAAAGCCAAAGATTCTGACAGCCCCTTTTTTATGTACGTTGCTTTTAATGCCCCGCACGATCCCCGTCAATCGCCAAAAAAATACGTGGATATGTATCCGCCAGATAAAATCAAGGTGCCGGAAAATTTTATGCCGGAGCACCCATTTGATCAGGGAGATCATAAATTGCGTGATGAAAACCTTGCCCCTTTTCCACGAACGGAACACCAGGTGCAGGTACATCGGAGTGAGTATTACGCCATCATTACCCACATGGACCATGAGATTGGTAGGATTCTGAAGGCTTTGGAAGCTACGGGAAAGGCGGACAATACCTACATCATTTTTTCAGCGGATCATGGTTTGGCATTAGGTCATCATGGATTGATGGGCAAACAAAACCAGTATGACCACAGTGTGCGCCTTCCATTTTTTATTTTGGGTCCAGGATTAAAACCCGGAACGAGCCATGATGCGCTTATTTATCTGCAAAGTATTTATCCGACCACATGTGATTTGGCAGGGTTAAAAATCCCCGAAACTGTTGACTTTCCCAGCTTGAAAGGAATTTTGGACGGCACAGAGGAAAAAGTGCAAGATGTTATTTTTGGAAATTATAGACATTTTCAACGAATGGCCAGAACGGACAAATACAAACTTATTTTGTATCCTCACAACGGACATCAACAATTATTTGACATAGAAAATGACCCACAGGAAATGGTCAACCTGATAGACAGTGAAAAATATGAGTCTGTAAAAAAAGACATGTTTCAAAAGCTTTTGGATTTGCAGGGGGAAGTTGGGGACACACTGCAAGTATCCATTCATTGAAAATAAAAGAGATAACCATGATGAATATTAAAAGAAATTTTCTGTTGGCCTTGTCTTTTATTTCTCTAAATTTATTCGCACAAGACAAGCCCAATATCCTGTACATCATGTCAGACGACCATACCAGCCAGGCGTTTGGTGTGTATGGCAGCAGGCTGGCCAAACTGAACCCGACCCCAACTATAGACCGCCTGGCTCATGAAGGGATCCTGTTTGAAAATGCTTTCTGTACCAATTCGATCTGTACGCCGTCAAGGGCTACGATTATGACAGGCCAGTATAGTCAGGTCAATGGGGTACAAGACCTGAATGGTAGATTGAAAGCAGAAAATCAGTACCTGGCCTATGAAATGAAAAAGCTCGGGTACGAAACAGCCATTATAGGCAAATGGCACTTGAAGGAAGCCCCGGAAGCTTTTGATTATTACAATGTATTTCATGGGCAAGGGAGCTATTTTAATCCCATACTTTACGAAAAAGGATCGGATGAGATGGTGGAGGTAAAGAAAGGCAAAGGAACAGAAACCGTTTCAGGGCATCAATATGAAGGGCACTCCAGCGATGTAATTACAGATGCAACTTTGAAATGGTTGAAGGGTCGGGACAATAAAAAGCCATTCTTTCTGATGCATCAATTCAAAGCACCACATGACATGTTTGAGTTTGCCACGAGGTATGCCGACTACCTGGAAGACACAGAAATTCCTGAGCCTGCCAGCTTATACTACAACCGCAACAACGGATCTGTAGCGACAAGAGGTGAAAATGGGGATATGATTCACAATATCGGTTCATCCGTTTCCCATCGCAATGAAAACCGGAACATGGGCCAACACATGAAAATCGACCAAAGCATTCCCGATCCGGAATATACACACCTGGCTTATCAGGAGTATCTAAAGCGCTATTTAAGATGTGTAAAAGGAGTGGATGATAATGTAAAACGAATATTTGATTATCTGGAGAAAGAAGGGCTGATGGACAACACCATCATTATTTATACCGGCGATCAGGGATTCATGCTGGGCGAGCATGATTATATAGATAAAAGATGGATGTATGAAGAATCCATGAGAATGCCATTCCTTGTAAGATATCCGAAAATGATCAAAGCCGGTATGAGGACAGATGCCATCATCAACAATACGGACTACGCCCCGACTATCATCGACCTGGCAGGAGGGAAAGTCCCTGGATATATGCAGGGAAGAAGCTTTATGAATATTTTGACCACTGGTAATGAACCTGAGGATTGGCGAGATGCCACATACTATCGCTACTGGATGCACATGGCCCATGCACATGCCAACCCTGCACATTTCGGAGTGCGCACGAAGGATTACAAACTCATATTCTTCTATGGATGTGATTATATGAAAAGGAGAAAGGAAACCAATTGGCCGGATGAAAAGATTGCTTTCAGTGTCAAATTGCCATTCGAATACTTCACGCCTCCGGGCTGGGAACTGTATGACCTAAAAAATGATCCGTTTGAAATGAATAATTTATATGGAAAATCGGGATATGAAACCATCACTTCTGATTTGAAGAGTAAACTGAAAGCATTGAGATCTGAATTCAACGAAACGGATGAAAAATACCCTTTCATTCAACAAATCATAAATGAAAACTGGGATCAATAAAGTAGTTAGTTGTAGATTGTTACAAATTTAAAACATTTGTATTAGGATATTTTTTAGTCAAAAGATTAACACAAAATGCAAAAGAGCATCATCTTATTTTCATTGCTTATTTTTTGGGGATGCGGGGAAAAGGAGTACAAAGACGAAATTTACGAAAAACCTGAAATCGTAAGGGATGCACCCATAGATTTTCTTTCTCCAGAAGAGAGCATGAAAAAGTTCTACCTTCCAGAAGGATACAAAATTGAACTGGTAGCCAGCGAACCGATGATTCATGAGCCTGTGGCCATTGCCTGGGATGGTGACGGAAGAATGTACGTGGCGCAGATGGATACCTACATGCAAGATGTCAATGGCTCTGGAACCGACGTTCCGGTTAGTCAGGTAAGGCTACTGGAAGACACTGATGACGATGGCAGAATGGACAAAAGCACTGTATTTATTGACAGCCTGATGCTGCCAAGGATGATATTGCCTTTGGACGATCGGCTCATCGTCAATGAAACTTATTCTTATGACCTGTGGAGTTATAGGGATACCGATGGTGATGGCGTGGCGGACGAAAAGATAAACCTGTATTCCAACCCAAATCGGCGTGGTGGTAATCTTGAGCACCAACAAAGTGGATTGATTTGGAATTTGGACAATTGGATTTATGTGACTACACTTCCATTTCGATTCAGGTTTACCGATGGAACGTTAGAGGTAGATACTTTGGATAATTATCCGGGCGGACAATGGGGGCTGACACAAGATGACTTGGGAGTGATGTACTACAGTTCGGCCGGTGGGGAAAATCCCGCTTATGGATTTCAACAACCGGCTGTTTACGGATACATCAATCCGGATGGTCGTTTGTCGGAAGGTTTTATAGAGCCATGGCCGATTGTTGGTACAACGGACGTTCAGGGCGGTGCCGAAAGAAGATTGCGCGAAGATGGTACGCTCAATCATTTTACCGGTGTTGCCGGACAGGAAATATTCAGAGGAGATAAATTGCCACCATCCACTTATGGCGATTTATT
Source organism: Bacteroidia bacterium (assembly GCA_030426345.1). Classification (GTDB taxonomy): domain Bacteria; phylum Bacteroidota; class Bacteroidia; order Cytophagales; family Cyclobacteriaceae; genus JAAUQL01. The sequence goes on along the minus strand of JAUHYU010000027.1, from coordinate 35,100 downwards.
CATTCCAGAGCCGGTAGGACGGTTGGTCCGTAGGGCTAAAGTGAAGAATGAAAATGGCAAAAAGGTATTGTACAATGCCTATGACAAAACCGAATTTTTGGCTTCCACAGATTTGAATTTCAGGCCGGTACAGGCACAGACAGGTCCGGATGGTTGTCTGTATATTGTAGATATGTACAGGGGGATTATACAGGAAAGTGCATGGACACGAGAGGGAAGCCACATAAGGCCAGTCATAGTTAGGAAGGGACTGGACAAGAACATTGGCAAAGGCAGGATTTATCGCATTGTTCATGAACAGATCGAACGAGATAAAAAACCTGATCTACTCAATAAAAGTGCCAATGAATTGCTGGATTATCTCGGACACCCCAACGGATGGTATCGAAATACTGCACAAAAACTTATTGTCTTAAAACAGGATAAATCGGTTATCCCAAAGCTCAAAAAAATGGCCATGGACAATGAGCCCTTTTGGTCGGGTTGGTTTGGGGATAAAGACTATAATTTGGAAAGGATTCATGCCCTATGGACTTTGGAAGGTTTAGGGATAATAGATATTGGACTAATCACTGATAAGCTAAACGACCCTGATCCCAGAGTGCGGATTACGGCCATCAGGTTAAGCGAGGAATTTTTGAAAAAGGGAGATCATGGATTATTGATGGCTTTGGGGCAACTACATGCCGATCCTGACATCAACGTGGTAAATCAACTGGCGCTTAGCCTCAGGTACAGCGTAGGTCCAGAGGCTACCAACATTTTGAACGCAATCGCCTCAAAGTATGAAAACAATGAAACTATTTCCACCTCAGTGGTCGAAAGCCTGAAAAAGGATGATTCAGATTTGCAGTTACTTAAGAAAAGACTGGCAGGCAAAAGTAATAGTGAGAAGAACAGGATATTGCAGGGATATGACATCTACAAACAGGTTTGTACAACTTGTCATGGGCCGGATCTAGAAGGTGTCCCTTCTGGTAAAAATGCGTTGATCGCCCCACCTTTGTTGGGCTCGCAGAGGGTGATTGGGAATAAAGATGCTTTGATCAAAATCGTACTTCATGGACTTACCGGACCCATTGATGGAAAAAAGTATGATGGGTTGATGCTGCCCATGGGCAGCAATAGTGACGGTTGGATTGCCAATGTATTGAGTTATATCCGAAATCAAAACGATGCCTCAATGGTTGGGGGTCGTGAAGTCAGGGACATCAGGGCAAAATATCCGGACAAAAACACCTACTGGACCATGAAAGAATTAACGAACTAATTGGAAACACTTAACCAAATGCAAAATATTGTCATTTAAAATTTACAAAGAATGAGATCTAGATTAAAAAAGATGCAGAATCTAATTTTAGCAGCAATCCTATTTGTGCCATTTCTATCAAAGGCGGAGGTCAAGCTGCCATCGGTTTTCGGTGATAATATGGTACTTCAGCAAAACACAGATGCACGGCTTTGGGGCTGGGCAGATGCAAATGAGCAAATAAAAGTCATCACCAGCTGGGGCAAGGGAACTGAAATAGAAGCTGATGAAAATGGAAAATGGGCTGTGGAAATTCCTACCCCTTCTGGTAGCTATACACCGCACATGATCATATTGAAAGGTGAGAATGAAGTTTATCTTAGAAATATTCTCATAGGGGAAGTTTGGCTTTGCTCCGGGCAATCCAATATGGGTTTTCCGGTAAGGCAATCTGTCAGGGCCTACGATGAAGTGAGAAATGCCAACAATAAATCGATTCGCTTTTTTCATGTCCCCACGACCCTAGCGTGGAAACCACAGGAAGATGTCGAAGCTCAATGGGCCGTGTGCACACCCGAAAGCACTGCAAATGAAAGTGCCGTGGCATATTATTTTGGAAAGAAATTGATAGAAGAACTTGAAGTGCCTATAGGGTTGATTGTTTCGGCGTGGGGGGGATCAGGCGCCCAGGCTTGGATAGACAGGAAAACCGCGGGGCAAGAAGGACAACAAGATATTGTAGATTGGTACGATGCCAATGAACCAAAACTTCGTGAATATCGGTTTGAATGGATAAAAAATGCAGCACTGTGGCGTGCGCAACAGAAAGAAGGTGAAGATTTTGACTGGGATTCCCGCCCTAAGCGAAATTTGCCCGGCGATCAGCATATACCTTTTGCACTATATAATGGGATGATCAATCCGGTAAAAACATATTCGATGAAAGGGGCGATTTGGTATCAAGGCGAATCCAACGTGCAAAGGGCCAACCAATACAGGACGCTTTTTCCAGCCATGATCAAAAGCTGGAGGAATGCATGGAATTTGGGAGATTTTCCATTCTACTTTGTGCAGATAGGGTCTTACCACTACAACGACTATGAAGGGGTGAAATCATCTGAATTGAGAGATGCCCAACTTAAGACCCTAGACATCTCTAAAAATACGGGGATGGTGGTGATCACTGATGTAGCTGATGTGAACGACATACATCCTAGGAAAAAGATAGAAGTAGGAAACAGGCTTGCACTGTTGGCACTACATAATGATTATAGAAAAATAGATGGTGAATACTGCAGCCCATTCTACAAATCTCACGAGATTGAGGGCAACTCAATAATTGTATCCGTAAGCCATGCAAAAGAACTGAAAGCAAGAGGTGTAGAGCTTGTGGGTTTTACCATATCGGGAAAAGATCAGGTTTTTGTTAATGCCAAGGCAGAAATAGTAAATGAGAACCAATTGAAAATATGGTCTGATAAAGTCAAGAAACCGGTTGCTGTAAGATTTGGCTGGACCAATGCTTTGGTTACGAATCTTTTCAACGAAATCATGTTGCCCCTTTCGCCGTTTAAAACAGATAATTGGAAGGATACTACAGAAGGTAATATTCATTTAGACTTCCCTTAAGCGTCTATTTTCCATGAAAAAAAGCATCCAATTTCCATGGAGATTCGAATGAATAAGCTGAGAAGTCATGCTATTTAACAAAGATAAATGCCATAAACAATATGAAAAATATAATCCAGCAATGCTTAATATGTGGGATTGTTTTGATGGGCTTTCAGGTAAAAGCGCAAAAATACGAAGCACTGATAATTACAGGGCAAAACAACCATTACTGGCAGGGAAGCTCAGTAGTAATCAAGGGTATTCTGAATAACAGTGGATTATTTAATGTCACCATGGTAACTACACCGGCCAAAGATGAGGATATGTCAGGGTTTAATCCCGATTTCAGCAAATATGATTTGGTTTGCCTTGACTACAACGGAGATGCGTGGCCGGAAGAGACCAAAAGGAATTTTGTTCATTTCGTAAAAAAAGGAGGAGGGTTGGTGGTATTCCATGCTTCAGACAATTCCTTTGCGCATTGGAAGGAATACAACAGGATGATAGGTGTCGGTGGATGGGGCGGTCGAACTGAAAAAGATGGCCCAATCATTTATTGGGAAGATGGAAAATTTAAAAAAGACAAATCAGCAGGAAGAGGGGGTTCTCATGGAAAACAGGATGAATATGTGGTACAAACAAGAATGCCTGAGCACCCGATCATGAAAGGGCTGCCATCAAGCTGGTTGCATACCAAAGACGAACTTTACCATAGCCTGAGAGGCCCCGCAAAAAAAATGCAAGTATTGGCAACTTCATCACAACCAACTGACAGAGGAGGCTCAGGACGACAGGAACCTGTATTGATGACAATAAAATATGGCAAGGGCCGGATATTTCATTCTGTGCTGGGACATACAGGAAAAAACAATAATAATACGACACTGGATGCTGGATTTATGACTACATATTTGCGCGGTACGGAATGGGTAGCAACCGGCAAGGTCACACAGACAGTAAGCTCATATTTTCCAGATGCTGAACATGTTAGAATTTGGGAAGACATGAAAATACCTGAATAAATCCATGGATTTTGATACCATATAGAAAAATAGTTACCTAACCTTAATTCTTAAATTATGAAGACATTAATGCTGCCAATCCTGATTTGGCTTCTTATAATTCCCGAATCTGTAAGCTTTGCCCAAGCGGATTATCAATTGTTTTATAACCAGCCCGCGTTCACCTGGACAGAAGCGCTTCCTGTCGGCAATGGCCGGCTGGGTGCCATGGTCTATGGTGGGCCAGCGCAGGAACAGATTCAATTCAATGAGGAAACCCTGTGGACCGGTGGGCCACACGATTATTCGCACAAAGGAGCTTCCAAATATCTTGATGAAATCCGCCAGTTGCTTTTTGATGGCAAGCAAAAGGAGGCACAGGATTTGGCCAGCGAGGTTTTTATGAGTGAACCATTGCATCAGCAGGCCTACCAACCATTTGGTGATTTGATTATTAATTTTCCTGGTCACGAAGAGTATGCCAATTACACTCGGAAGCTGGATCTTGGCCAAGCATTGGTGACAACAAGCTATAAAGTAAACGGTGTTATTTTTACAAGGGAGGTTTTCATCAGCAATCCTGACGACCTGTTGGCCATAAGGATTACCGCAGACAAGCCAGCGGCACTCCATTTTGATGTGGCCATGGATTCACCGCACTTTTTGAAATCCATATTGACGGATGGCAACAACCAACAATTAGATGTGAAAATATCGGATGGAGTAATGATTGGCAAGGCATGGTTTAGGGTTGATACAGATGGCAAGGTAACCCCGGCTTACGATAAAATAGCCGTTTCTGACGCTACTTCAGTGGTTATTTACTTGTCAGCCAAGACCAACTTTGTCAACTTCCAAGATGTCAGCGACATTCCACAAAGGTATTTCAATGCCTCTATCAGGAAATTTTCAACGCTTGATTATGACGAAACGAAAGCAAGGCATATCACGGATTATCAATCCTTGTACAACCGTTTTCAAATAAGCTTTGACGGGGAGAGTAGAGGGAAAACACCGACTAACGACAGAATTCAAAAATTTTGGAGAGACCCAAATGACCCGCAATTTGTTTCACAATATGTGCAGTATGCTCGGTATTTGATGATTTCTAGCAGCCGTCCTGGAGGACAACCAGCCAACCTGCAGGGGATTTGGAACAATAAGCTAAACCCACCGTGGGACAGCAAATGGACGGTAAACATCAATGCTGAAATGAACTATTGGCCCGTTGAGGTCACTAATCTATCCGAATGCCATGAACCTTTTTTCAACATGGTAGAGGAGGTCTCACAAAGTGGGACCATTGTGGCCAAAGAACATTATGACGCGGATGGCTGGGTATTGCATCACAATACGGATATTTGGCGAGGTGCTGCACCTATCAATGCTTCCAACCATGGAATCTGGGTCACCGGGGGGGCATGGATTTCTTCGCACTTATGGGAGCATTATTTGTTTACACAGGATAAAGAGTTTCTCGCAAAATATTACCCAATTATGAAAGGGGCGGCACTTTTCTTTACAGAATTTTTGGTGAAAGACCCCAAGACAGGCTATCTGATCAGCACGCCTAGCAATTCACCCGAGATCGGCGGCTTGGTAGCCGGGCCAACCATGGACCATCAATTGATTAGGAATCTTTTTGAAATATGCATCGAAGCTTCCGAAATTTTAGATACTGATGCAGAGTTTGCCACAAAGCTAAAAGAAATGAAACCAAAAATAGCCCCGAACCAGATCGGACGGTTGGGACAATTGCAAGAATGGATGCAGGATGTTGATGATCCCGATGTACACCACCGCCATGTATCGCATCTTTGGGGAATGTATCCGGGTCACGAGATCAACTGGGTAGAAACACCTGATTTGATGAAGGCTGCAATGCAATCCCTGAAGTTCCGTGGAGATGAAGGCACAGGCTGGAGCCTGGGCTGGAAGATAAATTTTTGGGCGAGGTTCCTTGATGGAAATCGTGCCTATAAACTAATAAGCATGCTATTGAGTCCGGCTGAAGATCCTCTAAGAAAGGTTCGCGGCGGTTCCTATCCCAACTTGTTCGATGCACATCCACCATTCCAGATTGACGGTAACTTTGGCGGAGCTGCTGGGATTGTGGAAATGTTGATTCAAAGCCAGCTTGGTACAGTTGATCTGCTACCAGCCTTGCCCGATGCCCTGCCCGATGGTAGTATTTCGGGTGTTATGGCCCGAGGGGGGTTTGAGTTGTCATTTAGTTGGAAAGGTGGGGAATTGCAGGGCGTCGACGTAATTTCCAAAGCCGGTAACAAATGCCAATTGAGATATGGGGACAGAAAAATGGATTTCAATACGGAAAAAGGAAAGACCTACAAGTTCAATGGGAAGTTGAAGAAAATCAGTTAGGACTAATATGAATTCAAATAGAAATGAAGTATCTGGTCATCATGGCTATCGCCATATCGCTTTTTTCATGCACCGAAATAAAGAAAGAACAGGAAAGCAAACCCAATGTGGTTGTGATGCTTATCGACAACCATGGATACTACGAATTGAGTAGAAATGGGAATAAAATTGTGCAAACCCCAAGGATAGATCAATTGTCCATGCAGGCGGTAAATTTTACTGATTTTTATGCACCACCATTTTGCTCGCCAAGCCGGACGGCACTTTTGACAGGGCGGTACGCCCTCAGGGCAGGGATACATAATACCGTTGGGGGCGTTTCCATTTTGCATAAGAGCGAAATAACATTAGCCGATTTGCTCAAAAATAACGGGTATGCCACTTCTATATTTGGGAAGTGGCATCTCGGGTCGTCCTATCCTTATGCCCCAAAATTCCGTGGATTTGACGAAGTATTCGTACACGGCGGCGGAGGGGTGAGCCAGTTGGGGGATTATTATGGCAACAACCATATCAACGCCACTTATAACCATAATGGAAAATTTGTAAAGTCCAATGGCTTTTCGACCGATGTGCTGTTTGATGAAGCCATAAAGTACATTGACGCTCGAAAAAACCAGCAACAACCATTTTTCTGTTATGTTTCTACCCCTGCTGTGCATTTTCCGACCAATAGACATCCGGTCACCACACAAAGGCTATTGGACCGTGGAGTGGAAGATTCCAAATACATGGCCTTATATTCCATGATCGAAAATGTCGATGACAACGTGGGCAAGATGTTGGATTATTTGGAGGCTTCCGGATTAAAGGAAAATACGCTGGTGATTCTGGCTTCTGACCAGGGAGTGAACGACCGGGGAGCTGGCCAACATAGGTCAGGGAAATTTCAAAACAGGGGACTGTCTTTTGACGAAAAGCATCATGTGTATTGCATGGTCCAATACCCCAAAATGACAGACAAACATCCTGGGGACATTAACAATCTAACGGGAATGGTGGATGTGCTGCCAACAATACTGGATGTTTGCGGAATTGACCTGCCGACCAATCTGGATGGGCAATCTTTGAAGCCATTGCTGGATGGATCTGCTGGTTGGAATGACGAGCGCAAGCTCATCGTTCAATGCCCTCGCTCACGCATGAGAAGGAAATGGGAAAATACTTCCGTAAAGTATAAAAAATGGCGCTTGGTGGATGGAAAGCAGCTTTTCAATATTGAAAAGGATTTTGGGGAAAATACCGACATAGCAACAAAGCATCCCGAAATTGTAAAGGAGCTGACAGAGACTTACGAAGCTTTTTGGAATTCGCTTCCGCCAGCAGAAACATTGATTTCTGCCCACATATTGGGTGCAGAAGAAGCACCTGAAGTCAGGTTGGTGAGCATGGATTGGTACAAGGGGGATGCCCCATGGACGCAGCAAGGGCTTAAAAATAAATCTGCCCAAGGAACATGGCGCGTCGAGATAGCAAGGGATGGGGAATATAGGTTTGAATTGAGGAGGTATCCTCGTGAAGCAAACATGCCCATCGAAGCTGAAGTGGCAATGGTAGAAGTCGGTCATGAAAAAAAGGAAACAAATATTGATATAAAGGCCCGAAAATCCATGATTGACCTTCTTTTGAAAAAAGGGACTTATGACATGACGACCACTTTTATTCCCCCAAAAGATTCTGTCGGCCGGCCTACGTGGGGAGCCAATTATGTACATGTTAGCTATCTGGGGCAATGAAAATAAAGGGGCAAAAAGCCTACAAAATCCATGGAATTGAAACAATTATGACTTAGATTTTTAAATTGCAAAACCATAGACACTTATGATTAATAGGGAAATGATGTTTGGGAATTTTGTTGGGACATTGACCTTGGTGCTGGCCTTACAGGTGACGGCAGTCAATGCCCAAAAAAAGAAGGAACAGCTGCCACAACCCGTTGTTGTGCAGCCAGTAATTAAGGGGAAAGTCCCATCTGATGCCATTATGTTATTTGACAAAGGCTCATTGGACAATTTTGTAAATGTGAAGGATGGCACCGCTGCCGCATGGAAAGTTCAGGGCAAAAAATTCACTGTAGTTCCGGGAACGGACAACATACAGACCAAGGAAAAATTCGGGGATTGCCAGTTGCATGTCGAATGGAAAACACCAAAAAAAGATGTGAAGGAAGGGAAGCAGGGTCAGCAGAACGGTAATTCAGGCATTTATCTCATGGGAAAATACGAAGTGCAAGTGCTGAATTCATACATCAACCAAACTAATCCAATGGGTCAGGCGGGGGCCCTTTATAGCCAATATCCTCCACTCGTGAATGCTTCGATCCAACCTGGCAAGTGGCAAACTTATGACATTATATTTACCGCCCCCCGGTTCAATGCTGACGGAAGGGTAAAAACACCTGGATATCTTACCGTGATCCATAACGGTGTGTTGGTTCAAAACCATGTGGAGATCCAAGGGCCAACTACCGCCTATAATAAAAATACGCCTGATGATGCCAATGAACTTCCGCTGATGCTTCAGCACCATAAAAATGAAGTCAGTTATAGAAATATCTGGATAAGGAAATTGTAAGCAATATTAAATTTCAAAAATGGAAAAAACCAATCGTAGGACTTTTATAAAAAAATATGGAGTTGCGGCATCCGCCCTGATTGCCGTTCCAATCATAATCCCTGCCTGTTCCAGGGGGAAAGATGGACATACCGCACCATCCGATCGGATCAATCTTGCTTTTATCGGTGCGGGAAATCAAGCTGGAAATGATGTAAAGAATTTCCTCAATGACGAACGGGTGCAGGTTACCGGAGTATGTGACGTAAACAGGCTTAGCTCGGGATATTGGGAAGGTAAAGTGGCAGGCAGGGAATTCATCAAAAAAGTAATAGACGAGACATATTCAGAAAAGACAGGCAAAAAATACGATTCATGCCGTATGTACACGGATTTTAGGGAAGTGCTGGAAAGAAAGGATATTGATGCCGTTGAGGTAGTCGTCCCAGATCATTGGCATTCTATTCCTGTGTTGATGGCTGCTGCGGCTGGTAAGGATATTTATTGCCAGAAACCCCTCGCCTTGACCATTCCTGAGGGCAGGGCAATGAGCAATGCTGTAAAAAAATATAAGACGGTTTTTCAAACAGGAAGCCAGCGGCGCTCTAGCCAAAGATTTCGTAAACTCTGTGAACTGGTCAGAAATGGGCGCGTAGGCGAGCTAAAGACTGTTTATGTTAGACTGCCTTCAGGGACAACGGACTATGGAAAAACAGGGCATTTGACAGAAACAATTCCGGTACCGGAGGGATTTGATTATAAGATGTGGCTCGGTCCTGCACCGGACGCCCCCTATTGCCCGGCACGTACCCATGTCAACTTCCGTTGGGTGCTCGATTATTCTGGAGGCCAGGTGACGGACTGGGGAGGCCATTTCAATGACATGGCACAGTGGGGCATGGGCACGGACGATACAGGCCCAATAAAGGTTCAAAATGCTAGGGCGACCTGGGCAAAGCACCCGATCTGGAATACCGCAACGGAATTCTATTTTGAATGCATTTATAAAAATGGTGTAAAACTGATCGTTGAGAGTGCAGAATCTGATATTGGTGTCAGTTTTGAAGGAACGGAAGGAAGGATTTGGGTAAACAAGTCCGAACCGGAAAATATCATCACCTCTGAAATTGGGAAGGACGAAATCCATTTATATAAAAGTGATGATAATTTTCGGAATTTTATTGACTGTGTGATATCACGCAAACAAACAGCCGCTCCGGCAGAAATCGGCCATAGATCTATAAGTACTTCACATCTTGGAAATATCGCTATGCGACTGGGTATGGATTTAGATTGGGATCCGGTAAATGAGCACATTACTAATAGTGAAGAAGCGAATCAAATGTTGACAAGAAAAATGAGGGAACCATGGGCTACCATGTATAATAAATTTGTTGTTTAACCCTTTAGGGGCTAGTGATTAATCAGTTTAGTAAATTATGAAAATAATCCATTCCACGAAATATATCTGTATTGCCATCTTACTGGCCGCGACTTCCTGTGCAAAAAAGGAAGCCCCGCCACCAAACATCGTCATCATTTTTACCGACGATCAGGGATATGCCGACGTTGGCGTATATGGCGCAAAAGGTTTTAAAACACCAAACCTGGATGCCATGGCTACAGAGGGCATGAAATTCACGGACTTTTATGTGGCCTCTTCTGTTTGTTCGCCCTCAAGGGCAGCGCTGCTGACGGGCTGCTACCCGCAGAGGGTGGGCATTCCTGCGGTGCTTTTTCCAGAAAAGGTAAACGCTGGTTGGAACCCACAGGACAGGCGCACAAAAACCGGGTTGAATAAGGATGAAATAACCATGGCAGAAATGCTGAAAGAAAGGGGATATGCTACCGGAGCATTTGGAAAATGGCACTTGGGGCACCATAAACAATTTTTGCCACTGCAACAGGGGTTCGATGAATATTTCGGCCTTCCATATTCTAATGACATGAGACCGGGCAAAAAATCCACCAAAAAACCATATCCCGATTTACCTCTCATGGAAGGCAATAGAACTCACAGCTTTTTGGAGGATGATCAGTCGATGCTTTCCACAGCATACACCGAGCATGCCATTGATTTTATAAAAAGGAACAAAGACAATCCATTCTTTGTGTACCTGCCACACACGATGCCGCATATTCCGTTGTATGTGTCGGAAAAATTTGATGGCCACTCGGAAAAAGGGATTTATGGGGATGTGATCGAGGAGATAGATTGGTCTGTCGGGCAGATCAACAAGACGCTGAAAGAACTTGGACTAGAAGAAAACACGTTGGTGATATTTACTTGCGATAATGGCCCATGGCTCGTGTTTGGTGATCACGGAGGTTCGGCCGATCCCTTGAGGGAAGGCAAGTTCACCACTTTTGAAGGGGGACAGCGCGTGCCTTGTTTGATGAAATGGCCAAATAGAATACCGAAAAATTCGAAATGCAATGAAATCGCATCTACATTGGATCTGCTGCCAACCATTGCGGGGATTACAGGGGCAAGACTGCCTATAAATAAAATTGATGGCCATGATATCCAAGGGCTTATTTCTGGAGTGGAGGGCGCAAAAAGCCCGACCGAGGCCTTTTATTATTATAAGGGGTGGGACCTCCAAGCAGTACGTGTAGGAAAATGGAAACTGCACCTTCCGCACGCTTATAACCATGTCTTGGCTTCAGATTCGGGAAATGTCCATGGCCGGAAAAAAATAAATGCAGAGATAGAATTGTCCCTGTTTAATTTGTCAAAGGACATTGGCGAGACGACAAATGTGGCAGAACAGCATCCAGAGGTTATAAAATCACTTATGGAAAAATTAGAAGAAATGAAGGCTGATCTTGGTGATAGCGAGGAGACAGGTGCCGGTAAACGCGATTGTGGCTGGCAGACAGAACCGGAGCCATGGCCTATAAAAGATGACATTTAGAAATACTAATATTATAAACTAATGAGAATTATATTAAATTTAATTGTCCTTATTTCCTTTTGTTTGTTATGGGGCTGCAAGGAAAAAGAAGAAGTAAAGCCCAACATTCTGTTCATCATGTCAGACGACCATACTTCTCAAGCCTGGGGGGTTTATGGTGGTATTCTTAAAGATTATGTGCAAAATCAAAATATTTCACGTCTGGCAGATGAGGGTATCGTGCTCAACAATGCTTTTTGTACCAATTCTATATGCACGCCAAGCAGGGCTACAATACTCAGTGGCCAATATAGCCATAGAAATGGTGTTTATACACTATCAGAGGCTTATGAGCCCGATAGCAACAACATCGCCAAGGTGATGAGTGCTAACGGTTATCAGACTGCCATCATAGGGAAATGGCACCTTAAGAAACAACCGACTGGGTTTGATCATTTCATGGTTTTGCGGGGACAGGGTCGCTATCACAACCCTATTTTGAAAACGAAAGAAAATTGGAAAGACCGCTATGAAGGAGGTAAGGAATATAAAGGCTTTTCAAGCGATGTAATCACCGATTTTACCATTGACTGGTTGAAGAATCGAGACCAGGATAAACCATTTATGATGATGTGCCATTTCAAAGCTACTCATGAACCCTTTGATTACCCGGAAAGATTTGCTGGCCTTTATAAAGACATAGAAATTCCAGAGCCTGCTTCTCTATATGACTTTGGTCCTGAGACGAATGGAAGGACGTTTAAAGGACAGTCCATGGATAATTTAGGCATTAGGTACATAAAAGCCAGCACAGGGCCATGGTGGACAGACTACCCGGATCTTCCATTTGATTTGGATGGGCTTGATAGCATTCAAGCACGAAAGAAAATCTATCAAAAGTTTATCAAGGATTTTATGAGGTGCGGTGCCGCAATCGATGACAACATCGGCAGATTATTGGATTATTTGGAAGCATCTGGTCAGGCCGAAAATACCGTCGTGATTTATACGGCTGATCAGGGGTATTTCCTTGGCGAACATGGTTTTTTTGACAAAAGGCTGATCTATGAGGAGTCGTTGAGAATGCCCTTTGTAATCAGGTATCCTAAGGAAATAAAAGGTGGCACTAAGCTTGACGATATTATCCTGAACATAGATTTCCCATCGCTGATTGCCGATTATGCAGGAATCCCAAATCCTCCCCAAATGCAGGGAAGAAGCTTTCGCGAAAATCTAAAAGGCCACACACCTGATGATTGGCGACAATCCATGTATTATAGATATTGGTTGCATAGTGTAGACCGTCCGGGTCATTTTGGTATTAGAAATAAACGCTACAAATTGGCTTTTTTCTATGGCCAACCTTTGGGCAAGCCTGGGGCAGGCAAGAAATCCACAACGCCCAATTGGGAATTTTACGATTTAGAAAAAGACCCAAAAGAAGGAAGGAATGCTTATGGTGATCTTGGATATGCTGATATAATCAAAGAGATGAAAATTGAGCTTTTAAAACAAAAAGAGTTGGTTGGAGACTCGGATGAGCAGTATCCTGTGATGAAGGAAGTTATGGATGAATATTGGAACTAAAAAATGTGTCCTTTTTCCATGACACAAAGAGGTTGTGTGTAACTCAGTATCCTAAAACAAAAAAAGCCGGTTTTGACACCGGCTTTTTAAGATTTCTTCAAATATACTTAGGACGTTACCAATGCCGGCTCGGCTCCTGATTCATTTAACTTAGCTACTCTAAACGCTTTTCTTTCCTTGTAACCACAATAGTCACATTTGTAAAACTTCATCAATTCGCCTTCATCACTTTCAGTTGGTGATTCTAAAATTTCTTCTTTGGATACCTTCAAAGTTTGATAGTTACATTCAGGACACTGAAGAGCAATCAAGTGACCGGCATATTTTTCGATCTTAGTATATCCGGATTCTTCATCAATCCATACGTCATAATCCACTGAGAATACATTTTCTTCTGCCTGCATTCCTTCGTCAAGGTATACATCCTCTTCCTCTTCGCTAAGTAACTTCATGGCTTTGCCAGATTTTGGAGATACCCTAGGTGTAAATCTCAATTTCTTAAGCCTCTTCTCCACGTAAAATGGATAATAAAATTTAAGAATGTTAGAAATTATTACACCAACAATCAATCCCATCATCACGGTTACAAAGAGTCTAACCAAAACCCAAATTAATTCTCCTTCAGGAACAAGGGTATTAATATAGATTCCAATGGCAAACAAAAGGACTACTGCAGCATTCCATAAATTGTTTATTTCATGCTTGTTGATAAAATCATATCTTTTCTTGTAGTCTCTGATAGAGAGCAAGCTTAAGAAATGATACAAAAGGATCACACCGGCAATCCCTGCCAGTCCGTAGGAGATAAATTTTCCCCAGATATTCCATGTTTCAAGGTAAAGTTGTGCATTCATTTTATAATGATTTAAGTAATTTCTATGCTTAGAATGTTAACAAATTGAAATTAAATTGTTTATTGATATAACCTGATACCAAAGTAAATCATAATTTTTTTCAATTGACTGCTCCTTCTCTTCTGTTTATTCGATAATACTTACAAAAGTAATCTATACTTTGAAAATAAAATTTTACAGCTTTTGGAGGATAAAATTTGTCATCATTGTATATAAGTGCAAGCGCGTATTCCCGCCATATATCCCATGGTTTCTGTCGGGATAATAAAATGAATCAAATTGTTTATTCGCCTTGATCAGGGCATTCTGAAGTTCCACTGCATTTTGAAAATGGACATTGTCATCGCCGGTACCATGGACAAGCAAGAAAGCCCCACTGAGTTTGTCTGCATGGGTTTGAGGTGAATAATCATCATATCCCGAAGGGTTGTCTTGTGGCTTTTGCAAATACCTTTCCGTGTAGATAGTATCGTAATATCGCCAATTTGTAACTGGAGCTACGGCAATTGCAGCTTTGAACATATCATTCCCCAAGAACAGCGACAGTGAAGACATATATCCTCCGTAGCTCCATCCCCAAATCCCGATTCGATTTTGATCTATGAAAGGCAACGCAGCCAGATACTTAGCACTTGCAATCTGATCTCTACTTTCATACTTGCCAAGCTGCTTGTAAGTGATGTGTTGAAAATCTCTTCCTTTGCCTCCGGTGCCACGGTTATCTACACACACAATGATGTATCCTTGCTGGGTGAGAAAGTGGTGCCACATATTGCCATTCCATCTATTCATCACGTTTTGAGACCCGGGGCCTCCATAAACATACATCAGGACAGGATATTTTTTGTCTTTATTAAAGTCCAAAGGCTTCATCATATAGGCATTTAAAGAATCCCCACCTTCAATCCCTACTTGGAAATATTCCGTCCTGGCACATCCATATTCTTCGGTCTGTTTTTGATAATCACTATTTTCGGCCAGCACTTTTATCAATTTTCCTTTTGCTTGATACAGTTCTGTTTTTGCTGGAAAATCAAACGAACTATAGGTATCAATATAATATTTGAAATCATGGCTAAAGTTCACAGAATGAACTCCGGCATCTAACGTTAGCTTTTTGCGATTCTTCCCTTTAATATCCATGGAATAAAGATGCCTTTCGATAGAAGAAACCTCTGTGGAGGTATAATATAACTCATCTCGTTTTTCATCAATTCCTAAAAAATTGTCGACTGCCCAATCACCATTTGTGATTGGTTGTATAAAGTCTCCATTTATGGCATAATGATACAAATGCTTGAAACCCGTCATTTCGCTTGAGATTATGAATGATTCCCCATCGGCCAAATAGGTTAGATCATCCAGTTGATCAATATCCAAGTAGGTTTTTGATTGTTCGGTATAGATCAGCTCTGTTTTTCTTGTGCTGGCATTTCCATGGAAAATATCTAGTTTATTTTGCAATCTGTTCAGCCGGATTACCGATATCATCTCCCCGGCAGGCAGCCATTGCAACCTGGCTATATATACATCCTTTTCTTTGCCAATTGGCAAATTTTCCAATTGGCGTGTCGCTAAGTCATATACATGAACTGTTACTTCTGAGTTCTTCTCCCCTGCTTTCGGGTATTTATAGATATAATCTTCAGGGTATAATCCAGTCCATTTTTGCATGTTATACATTGGGACCTCCTTTTCATCAAACTTCAAAAAAGCTATCTTATTTCCATCAGGTGACCAAAAAAAGGCTTTGGAGAGCGAAAATTCTTCCTCATACACCCAATCGGCCATGCCATTGATTATTTCATTTTTCTTTCCATCTGATGTAACAGTAATTAGTTCATTAGAAGCTAAATCTTTGATAAACAAATCATTATTTCTGACAAAAGCCACTTTTTTTCCATCGGACGAAAAGGTGGCAAAAGATTGCTTATCACCATCGACAAGCCGCTGTAGCTTCTCGGTGAGTATGTCATATATATAGTAAATGGCTTTGGTTGATCTACGGTAAATCGAAGTGACTTCTGTGGCGATCAATACTTTTGTTTCGTCCTTATTAAACTCGTACGAGCTTATGGGTATTGGCTCGTTTTCATTGGCAAAAAGCATCTTTTTTCCATGAACCAATGTATCTGTGACTTCTCCAGATTTGGTAGCAAATTTTAAAATGTCACGATTTTTTGTTTTCGCATTATGTACAAGTGAAGTATAGTAACTACCATCCTTCATCCATCGAAATCCTGCAACCGACTTTGTTCTGAAAATATTGTTTTGATAAATATCCTCCAGTGTCAAAGGTTTGTAATCCTGAGCCGAAAGTTTTATGGAAATCAGTATGATCGTCAGCCCAAATAATATTTTTTTCATTTGTCGGTATTTTGAAATTTTATAGCGCAATTTGCATTTTTCAATTATACTCAATTTTGTGTCCGCCAAAAAATCAATCCCGCATAATAAACAACGCATTGACGTTTCAATTTATTGAAAATATCCATAGCTTGAAAAAAGCATTATAAATCCATGAATAAAGTAATACAAGCAGAATATCAAGAGGCCCTATCCATCGATCAAGTGTTGGATCAACTCGACGAAATAATTGCCCTTACCGTCTCAGAAAATAATCTACTCTGTTGCTTTGCCTATGTGTATCGCAGGACTACCTATTCAGTACAACAGGCCATCATCTCCAAGCGGTTTGAAAACCCCTCGCGTATGGAAAAAATGGACGTCCTTTTTGCTAATATCTTTATCCGGGCATTTTACGATTTCCGTGCATCTACAAAAACATCTGCCGTATGGAATTTGGCATTTTCCCCCTGTGCTCATAAGATGTCGTATGCTCAACATATTTTACTTTGTATGAATGCACACATCAATCTAGACCTATCCGTAGCCGCTGCCACGGTCTCAAAGGGCCAAGACATCATACTTTTGAAAAACGATTTCATGATCATAAACGAGATTTTATCAGAACTAACAAATGAGCTTCAGAAAGGATTGGGAAAGGTTTCCATTATGATGAATCTATTGGATATTTTTGGGTTTAGAAGTGACGAAAAGATCATCCATTTTAGCATAAAAAAAGCTAGAGACTTTGCCTGGCTCAACTCCTTAGAGCTCGCGTTATTGGATGAAAATGAGTCTCAACGAAGAATCGATGAAATTGACAAAAGGGTACTTGTATTGGGCCAAATGATTCAAAATCCTCCGGGAAGGTTCTTGTCATTTCTCTTAAGGTGTATTGCTTTTTTTGAAATTAGCGATGCGGACAAAATCATTAGAAAATTAAGACAAACCGAAAGTTGACAAAAGGACAGCATCTATTGTTGTAGCCCTGCTGCAAAGTCTAATTTTAAAGCCTTTTTAAATATGAATATTCTATAAATATTTAACACCGTACTTTATCATTTTACTATAAAAAATAAATTCTATGTCTGCCAAAAAATCATTTTCCAATTTGATTAAGAATTCACCATCTCCGGTTCTGGTCGACTTTTATGCCGATTGGTGTAGCCCTTGCAAAGTACTTTCACCGATCGTACAGGAAGTAGCATCTGCGCTTCATGGGCGCGTAAAAGTAATCAAAGTAAATGTGGACAAAAACCAAAATGCTGCTGCTCAATATGGTATCAAAGGCGTCCCTACGCTCATACTTTTCCGTCAAGGAGAAATTTTATGGAGACAATCTGGAGCCATGTCAAAAATGGCGTTGATTCAATCTGTTCGGAATTTTTTGTGATTTTAACAATTCAACCCTAAATGTTCCAAGTGAAACCAGATTTCGTAACACTTAAATTTCAAACTAGGTTTGGACTTGTTTATTTACTGCCGGTTAGGATTATAAATTATTATGGCAATAAAATTTTGATCAACAGGTTGACCTCTTTGACTTGCGGGATACCATTTTGGCATTTTACTGAAGACCTTTTCTAACTGTTCATTTACACCGTTCTGCACATTGCCTTTTACGATGGCCAAACCTCCTGCAATCCCGTCTTTCGCAACAGTAAATTCGAGAATTACTCTGTCACTCTGATTTATCTCTAGCACTTTCTTCGGATACTCAAATTTTGTAGCAAGAAATGCATATAAATTATTAATTCCACCATAAAAGTTAGCCCCTTGCTCCACAATCATCAGCCCTTCTTCATTTTTAGAGGTTCTATCTTTCAATGTTTCTTCATACAATTTTTGGTCAAATTCAATATACTTGCTTGGACCAGTATAATCACCTAATCCGATGTTCATTGTAGGAAGTAAGACTTTTTCTTTCTCCAATTCAACTAAAATTGCCTTTTTAGATCTTAGATTAATAGTTTGATCATTATATCCCGAATACGAAACAACAGCATCTTTATTTTTGAATTTATTTGAAAGTTCAAAATGTCCATTAGTATTGGTTATTGTTCCGTGTATGGTTCCCAGAACTATAACATTGGCCATTTTTAAAGGAATTTGAGTCTCTTTGTCAACAACAATTCCGGTTATGTTTTTATCCTGCCCTAGACAGGTTGTATAAATAATAAGTGAAATTATTGTTACAAATATCTTCATTTTAATGGGTTTGTTTTAATAATTGAGTAATTACAAAATATTCCAGTTTTAATATCCATTCTATCCTTACTCCAAACTGAGCTTTCGAACAAATTTCCTAATAGCATCGTAGCACATTTCGCTTTGTTCGATCACGCTCATATGTGCACTTTCGGGTAGGATGTGTACATTATCCGGAGAGATGGTTCTTGCCATTTCCTTAGATTTTTCAAGTGGTACATTTTGGTCATGCTCTCCAGCAATCAGCAAGATTCTATCTTTATAAATGTCCAATAAATCCATGCTATCTACACGATCGCGCATGGCGGCGGCATATTTCATTACAGATTCATCTTGGATTGATAAACCCTCTGCACCGATATAATCCATGGTTTTTTGATGCTTTTTTGCTGTTTCTGGATAGAACAAGGAAGGTACAAACGTCTTGATAAATGGCTCTACCCCATGGCTTTGAATAAATGAAATCAATTTGTTTCTGTTTTCCTTTTTGTCGGCAGGATCTTCAAAAGCAGAGGAATTCAAAAGACCAATACCTTTTACAAACCCACTATGCTTACGCAACATTTCCAGAGCAATATAGCCACCAAGAGAGTGACCGATCACGATACACTCAAAAATCTCCAAACTT
Organism: Bacteroidia bacterium; assembly: GCA_030426345.1. Classification (GTDB taxonomy): domain Bacteria; phylum Bacteroidota; class Bacteroidia; order Cytophagales; family Cyclobacteriaceae; genus JAAUQL01. The sequence goes on along the minus strand of JAUHYU010000027.1, from coordinate 15,784 downwards.
TGTAGCCAGCTTACCAATCCATCCCCGATATCTGTCAAAGAAAAATCTGATGGAGGCAAGGAGCTTTTACCAAACCCAGGAAGATCGGGGCAAATAATTTTAAATTCATCTGAAAGTGTTTCGCTCAGGGGTTTCCATAGTGTCCCAGACTCGCAAAACCCATGGATAAAAACCACCGGAAATCCATGGCCAGAAGTATAATAAAAAGAAGGCTGCATAGTTAGCTTGTGATGGTTTCCTTTTGCAATAACTTGACAATTGCCTGTTGGATTCCATTGGCATCGTAGCCACATTCTTCGTGTAATTGTCCGGGCTCACCATGCTCTACGATAGCATCAGGAATTCCCAAACGTATAACTTGGGCTGAGTATTGATGGTCTGCCATAAATTCTAAAATGGAAGATCCAAAGCCACCCGGTAAACAACCATCTTCCACGGTAATTATTTTATCGAAAGATTTGAAAATTTCGTGTAGCAAAGCTTCATCCAAAGGCTTGGCAAAGCGTAGATCATAATGAGCTGGATTCACGCCAGATTCCTCTAGATTTTTACAAGCGTCAACTGCCGCATTGCCTACATGGCCAATCGTTAAAATTGCCATATCCTCACCATCACAAATTTTTCTTCCCTTGCCTATTTCCATGGATTTGAAGGGCTTTTTCCAGTCAACCGTCACACCTTGGCCACGAGGATACCTTATGGAAATTGGGCCATTACCCGGCTGCTGAGCGGTGAACATGATATTGCGTAACTCCACTTCGTTCATGGGTGCAGCTATCACCATATTCGGAATGCATCGCATGTAAGCAATGTCATAAGCCCCATGATGTGTGGGCCCATCCGCACCTACAAGTCCGGCACGGTCTAGGCAAAATACCACAGGCAGTTTCTGAATAGCCACATCATGAATCACCTGATCATAGGCACGCTGCATAAACGTGGAATAAATATTGCAAAATGGAATCATACCCTGCGTGGCCAAACCGGCTGAAAAAGTCACAGCATGCTGCTCGGCAATGCCCACATCAAATGCGCGATCAGGCATTTCTTTCATCATCATGTTAAGCGAAGAACCCGAAGGCATCGCTGGTGTCACTCCCATTATTTTGTCATTTTGCCTTGCTAATTCTAGGAGTGTTTCACCAAATACATCCTGATATTTTGGCGGCTGAGGTGTTTCAACCTCCTTCTTTCGGATTACTCCGGTCACTTTGTCAAATTTCCCTGGAGCGTGCCATTTGGTTTGATCTTTTTCTGCCAGTGCAAAACCCTTCCCTTTGGTCGTAATGCAATGCAATATTTTTGGTCCAGGAATCTTTTTCAAATCATTCATCACATGTACGAGGTGGTCGACATCATGACCATCTACAGGGCCAAAGTACCTAAGGTTCAATGATTCAAATAAATTGCTTTGATGGAGGATCATGGACTTGAGGCTGGTGTCTAGCTTAGAAGCTATTTCCTGAGCGCTTTTGCCAAATTTGCTCATTTTTCCCAATATTTTCCACACATCATTTTTCACCTTATTATAGGTTTGCGAAGTGGTAATGTCTGTCAAGTAATCCTTGAGTGCGCCAACGTTTGGATCAATCGACATACAATTGTCGTTCAGCACGATCAGCAGGTTGCTATTAGAAACTCCAGCGTGATTCATCGCCTCAAATGCCATCCCTCCGGTCAGTGCGCCATCGCCGATTACAGCAATGTGTTGTCGGTCCTTTTCTTCTTTATATTTGGATGCGATGGCCATTCCCAATCCGGCAGAGATCGAAGTAGAAGAATGTCCGACACCAAAAGCATCGTATGGACTTTCGCCTCTTTTTGGGAATCCTGAAAGGCCATTGTAAGTTCTATTGGTAGAGAAATTGTCCTTTCTCCCGGTCAATATTTTATGCCCGTAAGCCTGATGGCCCACATCCCAGATCAATTGGTCGTAGGGTGTGTTGAACACATAATGCAGGGCAACTGTAAGCTCGATCACGCCAAGGCTGGCGCCAAAATGTCCTCCATAGACGGAAACATTATCTACAATAAACTGGCGTAATTCGTTACAAAGTGTGATGAGTTGGGTTTGATCAAGTTTTTTTACATCATCAGGTGAGTTGATATTTGCAAGGATGTCGCCAGGTTGAATTAGCATAATCTACTGTATTTTTAATCGCCCGAAACATCATGATTGTTCCGTGGTATCTCAAGCTTTTGGAACCATAAAATGCATTGGACGGGGCAAAATTACATTAATTTTTCTTTAATGCTTATTATTAATCAGTTTAATATAAATATCTTTGGCCTGTTAATATTTGAGTTTTTTGCTCGAATCCGCAAGCTAAAAAATACGTTCAATTGAGTTTTGAAGTAAAAATTCCACTATTTGAAGGGCCGTTCGATTTGCTCCTATTCTTTATCGAAAGGGATGAGTTGGATATTTACGACATTCCCATTTCCCAGATCACCAAAAACTTTCTGGAGTATCTGAAGGAACTGGAAAAGCTGAATATCGAGGTAGCTAGTGAATTCATTTTGGTAGCTGCAAAACTCATGCGCATTAAAGCAAAAATGCTGTTACCCCGCCCGCAACTAGATGAGGAAGGCAATGAAATTGACCCCCGGGAAGAACTGGTCAAGCACTTGCTGGAATATAAAAAATACAAATCGGTACTGGAAGAGTTGGCAGGATTAGAATCTGCACAACTACAAAAAGAAAAACGTGGGAATGTGATCAAGGAGATCAAAAAGCTCTCGGAAACCGTGAATGTAGAAAGCGAAATGCAACACATCGATTTGTACAAATTACTCAAAGTATATCAAAAAGTATTGCGGCGGTTTGAGATTGAATCTGAAAAACCCACGCACAACGTAGTTCAATATCCCTTCACAATTGCCCAGCAAAAAGACTTTATCATGTCCAAAGTCATGGAAAAACACAGGCTTTCTTTTACCCAAGTGATCGAATACAGTAACGAGAAAATTGAGGTGATATATAATTTTTTGGCCATTTTGGAATTGCTTCAGCTACAACAAATCAGGCTTAATCTAGGTGAGGGCTATAACAATTTTTGGATTGAAGGGTTGGAAAAGGAATTAGTGAAATAGATGGATCTCGACTCGAAAAAAATCCTCAAAACTTTAAATCCGCGCAAAGTTTGGGTTCCTGTCATTCTTGGCTTGGGAATCGTTCTTTACATGTTTTTTAGCGATCCGAATATTACGGCGGATAAGCTTACGCTCATCACAGATGCTGCGTTTTGGCCAATCCTGTTGGCGGTATTGGTTTTCTTTTCTCGGTTTGCCGGATATATTTTCCGAATCAAAAGCATTACAAAAAACGAGCTGAGCTGGACTAGCAGCTTGTACGTCATAATTCTATGGGAATTTGCATCTGCCGTCACCCCATCTGTGGTGGGAGGTACCGCTGTGGCAGTTTTTATCTTGTGGAAGGAAGGCATCAAGCCCGGAAAGGCCCTTGGTTTCGTGTTGCTCACGGCAATTTTTGACAATCTGTTTTTTGTGTTGGCGGCCCCTGTTGTGTTGATTTTTGGGATGGAACACGTCTTTCCGACAATAACAGATACTTCCGGGATGATGGAAAGTAGTATGAATGCGATTTTCTTTGTGAGTTATGGGCTGATCGCTATCTATACATTTGTCATGATCTTTGCTTTGCTAATCAACCCAAGGCTTTTTAAGTGGGTGCTGATCAAAGTGACCTCCACGAAGCTGTTGAAAAAGTGGCAATATTCAGCCTACAAACGCGGTACGGAGATGATCATGGCCTCCGAACAACTCAAGGGCATGGGCAAGAAATTCTGGATTTACCTTTCTCTTTCCACTATTTTTATTTGGTCGTCACGCTATCTATTGCTCAACTTCCTGATGGCTGCATTTGCCAATATCTCGGTGCACGAACATATTGTGATATTTGGCAAGCAGATCATCTTGTGGATCGTCATGCTGATATCCCCCACACCGGGCAGCAGTGGCACTGCCGAATATTTCTTTCCTATGTTTTTTCAAGAAAACCTCGGGGATTATACACTTATCACGAACTTGCTATGGCGGCTTTTTACCTATTATCCTTATTTGCTATTGGGGGCTATCTTCTTGCCGCGATGGATAAAACGGGTTTTTTTCCATGCGAAATGAAGGGGGCAATCCATTGAAAACCATTTAAAATCCATGGCTTTGGCAGTTAAAATATGTCATAAAACCACTCCATTACATCAAAGTGCAATGGAGTGATTTTCATGGGTTTTAGAGGCTTTTTAGTGCAAAATCTCTACCTGCGCTCTCATTTTCTTGGCGGCGCTCACCAGGTTGATAAGCGCATTTTTCGTTTCCGGCCAATCCCGCGTCTTCAAACCGCAATCCGGATTTACCCAGATATGCTCGATGGGAAGCAGTTTACTGGCTTTAGTAAGAAGGTCTTCCATTTCTTCCACAGTTGGTACCCTCGGCGAATGGATATCGTAAACACCAGGCCCGATTTCATTGGGATATTTAAAATCCACAAAGACATCCAACAATTCCATTTTGGAGCGAGAAGTTTCTATAGTAATCACATCAGCATCTAAATCGGCGATACTTGCAATAATATCATTGAACTCCGAATAGCACATGTGTGTGTGGATTTGAGTCGAGTCTTTCACACCACAGGAAGAAATCCTGAAGGATTCTACAGCCCAGTTCAGATAGTTTTCCCAGTCCTCTTTGCGAAGAGGCAAACCTTCTCGAATCGCAGGTTCGTCGATTTGGATTATCTTTAACCCCGCATTTTCAAGGTCAGCCACTTCATCGCGAATAGCCAGAGCAATTTGTTTGCATGTTGTTGATCGGGGTTGGTCATTCCTCACAAAGGACCACTGCAAAATAGTGACAGGGCCGGTTAGCATTCCTTTGATAGGTTTGTCTGTAACAGATTGTGCATAGACTGACCACTTGACTGTCATTGGGTTGGGGCGCGACACATCACCGAATATGATTGGCGGTTTCACGCATCGGCTTCCGTAGCTTTGTACCCAGCCAAGGCTAGTAAAAGCAAAACCTTCCAGTTGTTCCCCAAAATACTCTACCATGTCATTCCTTTCAAATTCCCCATGTACCAACACGTCGAGACCTGTTGCTTCTTGAAACTTGATGGATTCTTTGGTCTCTGTCCCAATCAATTGATTATATTCGGTTTTTGACAATTCATTTTTCTTGAATTTTGCCCTCCAACTTCTTACCTCTCTTGTCTGAGGAAATGAACCAATCGTTGTCGTTGGATACAATGGCAATTGAAGCTCTTCTTTTTGCAAGGCCTGACGAATCGGAAATTCCGAATATCTTCGGGCATCGCTGGGCTCTAAATGCGCCACGCGTCGCTTTACCTTTTGGTCATGGATCAGGGTGGAGGTTATTCTATTCTGATTTGCTTTCTTGTTCGCCTCAAACTTCTTGCTGATTTCCCCGGAACCTTCATTATTTGCGATTTTATTGATCGTCACGATCTCTTCTAACTTTTGTCTGGCAAATGCTAACCACTGTTTTACTTCCTTCGGTAAATTTTTCTCATTTGTTTCCAAATCCAAATCATACGGGCTGTGCAATAGCGAGCAGGAAGAAGCAATCCAAACATTGTCTTTGCCCAACACGTCTATGGCCTTTTGGATAATTTTTAGGGAGTTTTCGAAATCATTTTTCCAAATGTTTCTTCCATCAACTACACCGAGCGAAAGAGAAATATCCCTGTTGAATTCTTTGGCCTCCAGAATATCATCCAACTGCGAAGGGCAACGGACCAGATCCAGGTGCAAGGTGTGAACAGACAAGGACAAGGCCGTGGAGAGATTTTCTCCATAGCAGTCAAAATAGTTTGCCAGAATTACCTTTAGCTTAGGAAATTTTTCTGCGAACGTGCGATATGTTTCTGTGATAGCCTCCCGCTCGATGTCCTTCAAATTCAAAGCTAGGCATGGCTCGTCCAATTGAACATATTCCACTCCCAAATCATCCAACTGTTGCAGCAACTCAAGATAGACCGGCAAAAGTCTATCGAGCAATTCAATTCTATGGAATCCAGGCTCTTTTTCTTTTCCCAAAAAGAGGTAAGTAACCGGGCCTATGATCACAGGCTTTGTCTTGATGCCCAGAGCCAGGGCTTCTTTGTATTCGTCGATGATTTTAGTCGAAAACAATTCGAAGGTTTGGTCCTTGCAAAATTCAGGTACGATATAATGGTAATTCGTATCAAACCATTTGGTCATTTCCATGGCCGTCACATCAAGGCCATCCTTCTGGATTCCCCGTGCCATGGCAAAATAAAGGTCCAAGTGGCTCTTATTGTTTTTCACTTCATCGTACCGGCTGGGGATACAGCCAACAGTAAGCGACATATCCAACACCTGATCATAAAAAGAAAAATCATTGGATGGAATGAGATCGATTTGGGCAGCTTGCTGAAGTAGCCAGTTTTGTTTTCTAATGGTAGCACCAACTTCTAAAAGTTCATCGATGGTCGCAGTCCCATTCCAATATTTTTCAGATGCTCTTTTTAGTTCCCTTTTGCTACCAATTCTTGGGTAGCCTAATACTGTCGTTTTCAAAATCGTGTTGTTTTAGATTTAAATTCTACGCAAAATTAATATCAAAGTATTAAAATCTTTAATAAAAAATTAATTAGGAATAAAACACTATTTTTACTTCATTATACATTTAATAATTCTAAAAAGAGGCAAATAAACAGGCCTGAACAGAAAAATAATCTATGGGAAATCTAGACGAAACAGACATTGGAATTTTAAAACTCCTCCAAGAGGATTCCAACATCACGACAAAAGACCTGGCAAAAAAAGTTCATCTTTCATCCACGCCTGTTTTTGAGAGGATCAAAAGATTGGAAAAAACCGGGTACATCAAAAAGTATGTAGCCATTCTCGATGCAGAAAAACTGGATAAGTCGCTCACGGTTTTTTGCAACATTACATTGAAACAGCATACCAAAGAGATTGGAAATAAATTCGTACAGGATATCAAGTCAATAGACGAAGTCACTGAGTGCTACAACGTTTCTGGGGATTTTGACTTTTTGCTAAAGGTGTTGGTAAAAGACATGAAGCATTATCAGGATTTTGTACTCAATCATCTGGGTTCAATAGAAAACATCGGGAGTGCGCACAGTACCTTTGTGATGGGGGAAATCAAACATTCGTATGCCGTGCCATTCTAGCTTTGAAGGAATTCATGCCAATCTCACATATCAAAAGAATGAAATCCATGGAAAAGGATGCTTTTCCCATGGATTTCATTGCGAAGAATCTCTGACCCACGAGTAGATTTAAAATTTCTCCGTGTCTGCGAAATAAAAACTTCCTTCGATCTGTGCATTTTCATCTGAGTCAGATCCATGCACGGCATTGGATTCCATGGATTTAGCATACATTTTTCTAATCGTTCCCTCTGCGGCATCCGCAGGGTTGGTAGCACCGATCAGTGTCCTGAAATCTGCCACAGCATTTTTCTTTTCTAAAATCGCGGCGATTATTTGTCCTGAAGACATATAAGTACAAAGACTATCATAAAATGGCCTTTCCTGGTGTACGGCATAAAATTGCCCTGCGCGCTCTTTGGTAAGTCGCACCATTTTTAGTGCGACAATCCTAAATCCTGCCGCTTCTATCATTTTCAAAATTGCCCCGCTATGCCCTTCTGCCACGGCATCAGGCTTTATCATCGTGAATGTTCTGTTAGTAGCCATTTGTATTTATTTATGTAAAAAAAGTAAAAATAGCGGAATATGGGAAAGGTTAAAAATAATGCTGCTTTAATTGATGCTCAGCTGGAATGGTATTTCAGACCATAGCATTTTTGTTTTTACTTTTTTTATTCGCAGTTTTGCACTCAGTTTTATTGCAGCCCTTTAATGGGCTTTTTATATGCAAAAAATAAAAAGGCTTAAAGCATTTTTGAATACCCCTAAAAAGGTAATCATCACAACTCACTATAAACCGGATGCTGATGCGCTGGGCTCTTCGTTGGGTCTTGCTGGTTTTTTGAAAAAGAAAGGACATCAGGTAACGGTTATTTCCCCATCCGACTATCCCGATTTTCTGAAATGGATGAGCGGGGAAAAAGATGTGATCAATTTTGAAGCGGACAATGAAAAAAAATCTGCTAAGCTCGTAGAAGAAGCAGATATCATTTTCTGTCTTGACTTCAATTGCCTCACAAGGATCAACAAGCTTGGCGAATATGTGGCTGAAGCTGATGCGGTAAAGGTATTGATAGACCATCATCCCGATCCTAAGAGGTTTGCAGAATACGAATTGTGGAGTACGCAGGCCGCTGCTACAGCCGAACTGATCTATGAATTCATTAATTTACTTGGCGGCCGTACTGCCATAGATCAAGATATTGCCGAGTGCCTATACGCCGGAATCATGACAGATACGGGTCAGTTCAAGCATCCGAGTACGACTAAAAACGTTCATGAAGTTACCGCAGACCTTATTGGATTGGGGGCGGACATCGCGAAAGTAGGCCGTAACATCTATGATAATAATTCTTTGGATCGGCTCAAGTTTACCGGATTTGCTCTTTCAAAGCGATTGAAAGTTTTGGAGCCGCAACACACAGCCTACTTCCGGATCAGCAAAGCCGACTTGAAAAAATATAATTCCAAGACAGGAGATACAGAAGGATTGGTCAATTATGCGCTTTCATTAAAGGGCATTGTGTTCTCTGCAGTAATCATTGAACGCCCGGAAACCATTAGAATGTCTTTGCGCTCCAAAGGAAATTTCTCTGTCAATGATTTTGCAAGAAAACACTTCAGCGGCGGAGGCCATCCAAATGCTGCCGGCGGCAAGTCAGATTTAAGTCTGGATGAGACTGTTGAAAAATTTGAACAACTCGTAAAAACATACGAAAAACAATTAAATAACTTTTATAAAAAAACAAATTAGCATGAGTACTAAGGTATTAAATACAATTATGGCCATAGTGGTTGTAGGGATGAGTTTTAGTTGTCAATCTGAAGAATTTCAAACTTCTGAAGATGGCTATGAATATAAATATATTACCAAAGGTACTGGAGAAGTGCCTAAAGAAGGGGAAATCGTAGTGTATAATATGAAATACATGAACGAGAAAGATTCTGTGATTTTCGAAACCACTTCTGACATGCCAGCCACAATTCCATGCAACATGCAACAATGGGATAACATGGGTGCACTTTACAAAGCATTCAAAATAATTAAGGAAGGTGACTCTGTTTTAATTAAGATTCCAACCAAAACGCTATTTGCTGAGTCTTTTAGATCACCGGTGCCACCGTTCCTAGATACGCTAGGTAATATTACATTTTGTATTGGTGCATCTAAAATAATGACACAAGAAGAAATGCAAGCAGAAGCCGTAGCGAAAAGTAAAGGCCAGTTGGATAAGGACATCGCAATCATAGAGGATTTTCTTAAGGAAAATAATATTGCAGCACAATCTACAGAGTCTGGCCTACGTTACGTGATAGAAAATGAAGGTGCTGGGGAATATCCTCTACCGGGTGAAAATGTAAAAGTACACTATACCGGCACATTGTTGGACGGAACAAAATTTGATTCTTCTTTTGATCGCAATGAACCGCTATCATTTCCATTGGGAAGAGGTCAGGTAATCCCTGGATGGGATGAAGGCATAGCATTGCTGAAAAAGGGTGGAAAAGCAACACTTTATATTCCATCTCCACTGGCTTATGGTCCTCGTGGTGCTGGAGCGGCAATCAAACCAAATAGTGTATTGAAGTTCGAGGTTGAACTTGTAGATATAGAAAAAGTAAATCAATAATTATCATTATGTGGTTAAAAAAAATGAGCAAGAAGGGATGGGCATTGCCCGTGGTGGTAGGATCAGTAATTTTATTACAAGGATGCCTGAAAGATGATGAGGATGGCTACGATGGCTATACGCATCTTGTTGAGGATATCCAAATTATAGAAACATATTTGGATGACAACAATATTGTTGCTGATTATGATGATGTAAATGGTGTTTACTATAAAATCCACAAACATGGTGGAGGATATAAAACCATTTCAGGTGTAGAAGTAGTTGCTCATTTTTCAGGAACTACATTGGAAAATGAAGATTTTGCCAATACGTTCGATGGCAGTCCGGTTGAATTTGTGTTAGGTGATAATGATACCTATACCTCCTCTATGACGAATGGCGTGAGCATCGGCTTGTCATATATGCAAGAAGGTGATTCTGCTACCATATATCTCCCGTCCCCTTACGGTTTTCAGGATAAGATATATCAAAACGTGCCAGCTAACAGTATTTTAGTGTACAACATTAGATTTGAGGAAATCAAGAAACTGGCTGAACAAAACGTGAAAATTGACCAGTATATTTCTGACAATGGTATAAACGCTACTGTTGATCCGGTATTTGGCACACGCTATGCCATTCATCGCCAAGGGACTGGAGATACCCCGGAAAGTGGATCCACTGTTTCTTTGCACTACCAAGGAGAGTTGTTAGATGGAACTGTATTCGACACATCTTATGATGGTAATATTCCGCTTAGCTTTACCATGGGCAGGGGTGAGTTGATTCCCGGTTTTGAAATGGGTGTTTCCAATCTTCACAAGAATGATTCGGCCACTATTTTTATTCCTTCCATCTATGGATATGGAGCGCAAGCAGCTGGAGATATCCCAGCCAATTCGGTACTGGTTTTTGGTCTTGATATTAAAGATGTAGTGACTCCATAAATTACGGATATGAGGATTTGTTTTGCGACAAACAACAACAACAAACTCAACGAAATAAAATCCAAACTTGGAAAGGCTTATGACATCATAAGCCTTTCTGATTTAGGACATACGGACGAACTGTCCGAAACCCATGATACGCTCGAAGGCAATTCCATGGAAAAAGCATGCTTTATTCATGAAAAGTATAAGGTCAATTGCTTTGCGGATGATACCGGACTTTTGGTAGCAGCACTCAGTGACGAGCCTGGCGTGAATTCAGCGAGGTATGCAGGTCCGGATAGAAATAGCGAAAACAACATGGATCTTTTGCTAGACAAGCTTAAAGGAAAAACCAACCGAAAAGCTAAATTCGTTACCATCATCACCTTGATATTGAATGGCCAGCAGCATCAATTTGCCGGGGAAATCCATGGGACGATTGCACATGAGCGATCCGGCAACAGAGGTTTTGGCTATGATCCCATTTTTATTCCGGAAGGGAAAAATATAACATTCGCGGATATGGCCATGGAAGAAAAGAACAAAATCAGCCACCGCGCAATTGCTGTGGAAAAGCTGGTGGAATTTTTAAAACTCCAAAAAATCAATGCCTGATCCATTGATCATTGGGCTGACAGGCGGAAGCGGATCCGGAAAGTCCCTGTTTGTCCATGAGCTTTTAAAGCATTTTTCTCAAGATGAAATATGCCTCGTAACTCAAGACAACTATTATAAAAATAGAGATCGGCAACCTGTGGACGCAAATGGTGTCAGAAATTTTGACCTGCCGGAATCCATTGATGAGTCGTCTTTGTATCATGATATCCTTTCCCTAAAGCAAGGCAAAGAGGTACATCTCACCGAGTACACTTTTAACAACCCAAAAGCCATCCCAAATCCATTAACCTTTCGTCCTGCCCCGGTTTTAATTGTGGAAGGCATCATGGTATTTTACTGGAAGCGCATCAGAGAACTCATGGATTTAAAGGTCTTTATTGATGCCAAAGAAGAGATAAAGGTGAAAAGGCGTATAGCGCGCGATGCCAAAGAGCGCGGCTATGATCTGGATGATGTGACCTATCGATACAAAAATCACGTTGCTCCTTTTTACGACCGATTCTTGGATCCTTTTAAAGCAGAGGTAGATTTGGTCATTCCCAACAACACCGATTTCCACAAAGGTTTGGAGGTTTTAGCGGGGTTTATCCGGCAATATTTAGACAATTAAAAGTGCTTGAATTTAAAGGAATAATCTTTACCTTTGCTCGCCCATATTTTAAAGTGGAGAAAGTGAAAAAACCGTTATTACTTAGTCTGGCAATTTTAGTACTGCTTCTGGCAACAGGAGGAGAGTATGTTAATACTATGCTGAAGGTCAAGGCTCAGGTAGTTGCGGATGCAGACGAAGAAAACAATGATGCGCTTCCCAAAGACGCAACGATATCCATAGATATTTTTAATTCTACCATTCAGGTTGCGCAGTTGGTATTTCATTCAGACCTAATTGCTGAATTTAATCTGCCCGAAATCCATGAAACCAACGCCCATGCTATTTTTGGTACGGCACTAAATATCACCGAATTCCATAAAACCCTTTTCCGCTCGATCATTTCCCCCAATGCCCCCTAGTTGAGGCAATCCCCTATTGCCAACACGACCAAACCAAAGCATTTAAAAAGTATTACATTATAAAATTTGTTGACTAATTATGAAAAATCAAGGTATCATTGTCTTTCTGACAGTTATAGTAACGTTGCTTTGCATATACTATTTGTCTTTCACTTTTGTATCAAATTCGGTACAGAAAAAGGCCATTGCGTATGCTAGCGATGAAAATGGCAATGTAAATTTTGCCAAAAAGCAATCCTTTCTGGATTCCGCATGGAATGAACCCGTCTATAATCTTTTAGGCGCATCATATACTTATAAAGAGATTAAAGAAACTGAACTCGGACTTGGGCTCGACCTTCAGGGCGGGATGCACGTGACGCTTGAAATTTCTCCTGGGGATATAATTAAAGGTCTTAGCGGCAATAACGACGACCCCGGGTTTCTTGCTGCGCTGAAAAGTGCAGAAGAGATGCAGCGAAACAGCCAAGCAGATTTTGCAGATCTTTTCTATCAGGCTTTTAAAGAAGTAAGCCCAAATGGAAGACTGGCACCCATTTTTGCCAATGCTTCCAACAAGGACAAGGATATAAGCTTCCAATCTACAGACAATGAGGTCATAAAACTCATCAAAGACGAAGTGAAGCAAGCTATTGACCGCTCATTTAATATTCTTAGAACTAGGGTAGATCGATTTGGTACTTCTCAGCCAAATATTCAGCAACTTCCGGGTACAGGTAGAATTCAAATTGAACTACCGGGTGTAGAAAACCAGGAGCGTGTCCGTAAGCTTTTGCAGGGTGTGGCGAAATTGGAGTTCTGGGAAGTAGCCAACTTTTACGATCCTGAACTATCCGGACCGTTATCCGCAGTTAACAGCAAATTAGTGGCTGAGGATAAGCTAAAATCCACTGATTTGGGCACTGACAACAATTCTGAAGCCGGAACAGATAATGGACAAACTGATGATTTATCATCCCTTTTAGATTCAAATGAAGGTGATTCTTCGGCATTGGCTGAGAATGCAGTTTCAGATTCTACAGCTTTAGATTCACTTGCCAACACCCAGGTTTCTGAATTTTTCACTATGATCAGATATCCTCAGGGGTTGGTTAGTCTGAAAGATACCACTAAGATCAACAGGATTCTGAAGCGTATCAAAAACGGAGACTTGAAAGGCTTGATCCCATCAAATATCAAATTTTTGTGGGATGTACATACCATAGCACTGGAAAATGAAGAAGAAGTACTTCCACTATATGCTGTCAAAGTAGGAAGAGGAGGTAAGGCCCTCATGACCGGAGAAGTAGTTACAGATGCCAGACAATCTTATGACGAACGCACCGCTCCTGCAGTTTCCATGTCGATGAATAGTGTAGGCGCGCGTGCCTGGAAGAGAATTACAGGAGAAATGATTGGGAAGAGAGTTGCCATAGCGTTAGATGATTATGTGCAATCGGCACCTTCTGTCAATAGTGAAATTCCAAACGGTCAATCTATCATTACCGGTAGCTTCTCTTTAGAAGAAGCACAGGATTTGGCGAATGTGTTAAAAGCAGGCGCATTGCCGGCCAGAACGAGGATTGTAGAAGAGGCAGTAATTGGGCCAACACTTGGAAAAGAAGCACAAAGCCAAGGTATTATTTCGATTGTTGCAGGTCTTCTAATCGTAGTCATTTTTATGGTTTTATATTATGCCAAAGGAGGAATGGTGGCCAATGTAGCGCTCCTATTTAACATTTTCTTTATCCTTGGTATTTTAGCACAATTGAACGCCGCACTTACCCTACCGGGAATTGCGGGTATCGTATTGACCATTGGTATGTCCATCGATGCCAACGTGCTGATATTTGAACGGATTCGGGAAGAAATCCGCAATGGGTCTGCACTGCTAAACGCCATTTCTACGGGATATAGTAAAGCTTACAGCTCTATCATTGATGCGAATGTTACCACATTTATCACAGGCATTATTCTATTCGTACTTGGCCAGGGACCTGTAAAAGGATTTGCCACTACCCTGATGATTGGTATTGCCTGTTCTTTCTTTTCAGCCGTTTTTATCACCAGAGTAGTTATGACCTGGATTACTAAAAAAGGAGACAAGAGCAAAGTGTCATTTAATACACCCTTATCGAGTAAGTTGTTGTCTAATATGAACTTCGACTTCCTTTCTAAACGAAGGATTGCTTATATCTGCTCCGGCTCATTTATAGTCTTAGGATTTGTTTTAGTAATTGCTGAAGGTGGATTAAATTATGGTGTTGACTTTACTGGTGGGCGTTCTTATATCGTATCTTTTAACAATCCTGTGGTTGCCTCGGACTTAAAGGTAGCCTTAGCAGATGATTTTGATAATTCCGGTACTGAGGTAAAAACCTATGGATCGAATAATGTAGTGAAAATTACGACAAGTTATTTGTCCAATGATGAATCTACAGAGGCCGATCAAACAGTAGAAAAGGCGCTGATCGCAGGCATATCTGAAAGTACAAACCAGAGTTTCATTCGAGATGACTCTAAAGTAGATGATCAGCATTTCTCCATTTCAGGTTCATCTAAAGTTGGGGCGACCATTGCAGATGATATCAAAACGGCCTCCATGGAGTCTATATTTTTCTCACTGATCGCTATATTCTTGTACATCTTGATTCGATTTAAGAAATGGCAATTTAGCTTGGGTGCAATTGTGGCATTATTCCATGACGTGCTGTTTGTGATTGCTGCCTTTGCCATTGCAAGATTGTTCGGAAAATCATTTGAAGTGGATCAGGTATTTATTGCTGCAATGCTGACGATCATTGGTTATTCTATCAATGATACTGTGGTAGTGTTTGACCGGATCAGGGAGAATTTGGCCGTTCGGCCGCATGAAAAAGTAATCGATACTTTCAATCTTTCCATCAATACGACAATGAACAGAACCTTGATCACATCTTTTACAACATTGATCGTGGTTCTGATACTATTGGTATTTGGTGGAGAGGTATTGAGAGGATTTTCCTTTGCCCTATTCGTAGGTATTCTCTCGGGTACATTTTCTTCGATTTTTATTGCTACTCCTGTGGTCTTGGATTTGGGTAAATCCAAATATGGTCCAAAAGGAGATAGTTAATTATCCACATAGAAAATAATCATAAAAAAACCCTTCTAAATCCATGGATTTAGAAGGGTTTTTTTATGATTCCATCTCTAAAGTTTGAAGGGGTTCCCGAAGGAACTCATTCGTACTCAAATACACCATTATTAGTAGAAATAGTCAAGTGCTTTCCACTTTCTGCCGCATCTACCCTGCCGATGATTTGTGCATCTATGCCAAAGGATTTTGAAACATCAATGACTTCTGCTGCTTGTGCTTGCGGCAAATAAATTTCCATGCGATGGCCCATATTGAATACCTTGTACATTTCCTTCCATGCAGTACCACTTTCCTCGTGGATCGCTCGAAA
>JAUHYU010000026.1 GCA_030426345.1 Bacteroidia bacterium | reverse complement strand
AAAAGCTTTGGTGGGTTTGACCGAAGCTATCCTTACGATGGCGATGATGCCATGGCTTATTCCAGTTCAGGGTTTATTTGGGATTATGTGCTGGATGCCGGCCTTACATTTAGAAATTTTGGTGAATTTGTTGGCGCAAAAATCACACCTTCATCCGCAACCTGGAGCGACCACTATGCTCAATTCAAACAAAAGACTAACGACATTACTATTGAGTCAGTCCCTCAATTGCACACATTAGAACCTTATACCTGCCCCACCTATATTGGATTTCCCGGCACGGTACAAGATGTATATCGCGCTGGCGAATTTATCAAGGAACTTAATAGTTGGGAAGCATCAGGAGACATGCCCAATTTCACGATCATGCTTCTGCCCAATGACCACACCACCGCTACACGTCAGGGATTTCCTACACCTCGAGCAGCCGTAGCTGACAACGATTTGGCCCTTGGGCAAATTGTAGAAGCGGTAAGTAATAGTAAATTTTGGAAAGAAACCGCAATTTTTGTAGTCCAAGATGACCCTCAGGCAGGTCTCGACCATGTGGATGGGCGACGCACAGTGGCATTTTGTATCAGTCCATATACCAAGAGAGGTGAAGTCATCAGTACGAATTACAATCAAAACAGCATGCTGCGTACAATGGAGTTGATTCTTGGATTACCTCCAATGAACCAGTTTGACATGGCAGCCACGCCTATGACGGATTGCTTTACTGACCAACCGAATTTCACACCTTACACAGCTTTGGCAAACAACATTCCTTTAGATGAAATGAATCCTTCGCTGTCTTCGCTGAAAGAGGGGACTAAGCAACATTATTATGCCAAAAAATCCATGGAAATGCCTTTGGACGATATTGATGAAGCAGATGAAACTTTATTCAATAGGATCATCTGGCATGCCGTCAAAGGATATGATGTTCCCTATCCAGAAATGGCTAGAGCAGAAGAGGCGCCAGAAAGGTTTTAAAGTCATCCATGGATTTTAAATGGTTTTTCAGATCGTTTATTTCTAAAATAATCCTAATGCTTTTAAGGCCTCCTCTATGTGTTTTGTGGCGTTGAGCTGATTATTGAAGATATACTTAACGAAACCACGGGAATTCACCACGTAAGTCACCCTTCCGGGAATCATGCCGAAAAGGTCTGAGGGAACCCCAAATACTTTACGCAATTTATTTCCTTCATCTGACAGTAGATCAAATGGCAATTGATATTTTATGCTAAACCTACGGTGCGACTCCACAGAATCAGCACTAACCCCAAATACGCTTGCACCAAAATCAACAAAGCTACTGTATTCATCCCTAAAGGCGCAGGCTTCCTTAGTACAACCAGGAGTATCATCTTTCGGATAAAAATAAATAATTAGCGGACGTCCGATAAAGTCCGAGATACTTATCCATTTACCTTTCTGATTCAATAATTTGAAAGATGGAAGCTTATCCCCTATTCGTATTTTTCCCATGGATTTATTGCCCTTTTTATGCTTTAAAATTATGCTAATATAACCGAAGGCAAACATGCCAATTGAATGCTTGTATATTTTTCATGGAAAAATGATGCTTTTCCCCATGAAAAACATCATGTGCTGTAGTGGGATTCTTCGCTAATTGTTTTGTGATAAAAAAGCAAAATCACTTCCTCCAGAAAGAATGAGAAAATAATAATGTTTTAGAAAAAATAATAAAAATACTTGGGTTCATATCCATTGCGAGGTATCAACCCTGAATAGTTTAAACTATCCAAAACCACGTTAGGATACGATTGAACAGGGGTTTCCAACAAGTTCAAGTTCTTTGGTTCGTTGTATCTCTCCTCTGCCCCATCATCCTTGCAGTAGAAGTAAAATGTTGCCAATAAAGAAATAAATAGTGTCACCCTTAAAGTCATCTGTGTTCGCGGTTGTTGGTTATTTTAGTCAGTGCGATCTGCCTTTCTACTATATGACACAGTTATCTCCAAAAAGTTGAAACGGCTATAAAAAAATTAAACAAAAGAATTGATTTTAACGTTTTTCCATTCTTTAGATAATAAGTTCCTACCAATAACAGGATGCCATATTTTGTATATTTGGCACAAACGATAGAAAGCAGAAAAAAGATCATGGACGGTAAAAACAGAAATAGCATTCAAATAGGTAGTGAAGTGGAAATTGTGCAGAAGCATGATCAACGGACAGGAAAGCTAACTAGCGGCGTTGTAAAAAGAATTTTAACAAAATCTACTAGCCATCCCCACGGCATTAAAGTGGAACTGGAATCTAGTCTGGTAGGCCGTGTCAAAAAAATAAATAATGCATAAGACTGATAAATCTAAATCCAAAAACCATTTAAGATATGTGGTTAAGGAAATATTAATGCCTAGAAAATGGCTGCTTCTTGTCGGGTTGCTGCTTATCATCGTCAACAGGCTATCAGGTTTGGTACTGCCGGGATCAAGCAAATACCTGATCGATGAAGTAATCGCTAAATCTGATTATGGACTTTTCAAATGGCTGCTTATCGTGGTTGGATTAGCTGTTGTCGTCCAATCAGTCACCTCATTTTTTCTAACCAAATTACTGAGCGTGGAAGCACAGCACCTTATCTCCCTACTCCGGGTTCAAATCCAAAAGCAAATTCTACGCTTACCACTGAATTTCTTTGATAACAATAAATCTGGAGCCCTTGTATCCCGTATTATGACTGACGTAGAAGGGGTAAGAAACCTTGTTGGCACAGGTCTAGTGCAGCTTTTTGGTGGGGTATTGACTTCGATAGTTGCTTTTGTCTTGCTGATCCGCATTAGCCCATCCATGACACTCTACATCTTGGTTCCGCTGATCATTTTTGGTCTCATTTCCATGAAGGCTTTTGGCTACATCCGACCTATTTTCAGGAAGCGGGGAGTAATCAATGCCGAGGTGACGGGCCGTCTGACCGAATCGCTGAATGGCGTAAAGGTTATCAAGGGTTTTAATGCAGAAGAACAAGAGATCAAGTCCTTTGAGCAAGGAGTAGAAAGGCTTTTTAACAATGTAAAAAAATCGTTGACCTCTACCAGTTTAGTGACCAGTGCTGCCACTTTGCTGCTGGGTTTGGCTACTGTTGGTATCATGGGAATCGGTGGAAATATGATCATGGAAGACCATCTTACCATTGGAGATTTCTTTGCTTTCATCCTTTATCTGGGGTTTCTGATCGCCCCGATCGTTCAAATGTCAAATATTGGCAGTCAAATCACAGAAGCATTTGCAGGGTTGGATAGAATGCAGGAAATCCTAGAGCTTAAGCGGGAAGACGAGGATCCTAAGCGCAATGAACACCTCACAGAGGTAGATGGCCATATATCATTCGACTCAGTTTCCTTCTCTTACGAAAAGGGAAAAGAAGTTTTGCACAATGTAAGCTTTGACGCATCCCCTGGATCTGTCACCGCGTTGGTAGGAAGTTCCGGCTCGGGAAAAACTACCATTGCCGGGTTGGTTGCCTCATTTTTAAATCCGGATAATGGAAAAATATCTCTTGATGGTAAAGACCTTGGAAATATGATCTTGACGGAGTATAGATCTTTTCTCGGGGTGGTACTTCAAGATGATTTCTTATTTGAAGGGAGCATCCGCGAAAATATATTGTTCCCTCGTCCCAGTGCCACACAAGAAGAGTTAAACAGTGCTGCAAAATCGGCACATGTTTTAGAGTTTGCCGATCGATTTGACCAAGGTTTAGACACATTGATTGGTGAACGGGGAGTGAAACTGTCTGGAGGTCAGCGACAGCGCATTGCAATCGCTAGAGCGATTCTCGCCAACCCTAAAATACTTATCCTCGATGAGGCCACATCTAATCTCGATACTGAAAGTGAAGCATATATACAGGAAAGTTTATCAAGATTGATGCACGGGCGAACAACATTTGTGATCGCTCACAGGCTGAGCACCATCCGAAAGGCAGATCAAATTTTGGTTATTGAAAAAGGGGAAATCGTAGAAAGGGGAAATCATGAAGCGCTTATCGCGAAAGAGGGACGATATTTTGACCTGTACAACTTTCAAGCAAGGATATAAAAATCTATGGGTTTCATGGGATTTCGAGGCTTTTTTTATCTCAAAACGTCTTTGATATGTTATTAAGAGATGATTTTTGATAGCATATTTAAAAGTTGTGAACAAAAACATTTCTGAAAATTATGAAAAATAAGTTTCTCATGTTCCCCCTAATATCTTTACTTCAACACCAATAAATTCACAGCAATGAAAACAAGATTAATCTTCTCAGCTTTTTTCTTTTTAATAGCCACAACTTATTGTTCAGCAGCCATGGGCAAGGGGGAAGTAATTCATAGAGAAGCAAAAAATACCTTGACACCTATTGAAATGAATGTTGAGGATATCGTGAAATTTAAGTTGCGCAACGGCCAAGTGCGCACCATAGTATTGGAAGAAACCGATGCAAAGGTCATCATAACAAATTTGAACCAATTGCTAACCGACCAAGACGGGGGAGGCACAATGTATCATTTTACCTGTAAGATTTCCGTTGATGGCCATGTCATGGAAATGGAACGTTACGTGGGCTCACAGGAAAGCTTTTATGAACCATATGTGATCAATGGAATGCGTATATGGTTTGATGGAGTATCGGACATTTTTGACAAAGGCATCGTCAACGAGGAACATGGGGATTGCCGACCTACTAAAGATGCAAGATTCGCGATAGCCGACATGAATGATAAAATCAGTCCTATGGAATTAAGTCCATTTTACATTAACAATGAAAATTTTATTGATGTTAAAAACAGCTATAACGGTGATGATATGTGGATGGGGGCCTACAACGGGTTTGAGGCTCATGGGGGGCTTGATATCAATATGCCCACCGGAACCCCGAATTTCACTCCTTTTCCTATTGATGACCATTATTTTTTCAATAGTCTTGCCAAAGGCGATAACAATAATAGATGGCGTGGATTTCACAAATGGGACAATGGCGATGTATGGACCATCCAAAACCATCATATGCTGAATTTACGTGTTCCAGAACATGTTCCGATCGACGCTGGCGTTCATTATGCCGATGCTGCTGGCATTCATACCGGAAAACACAAACACTCACATTATATTTTTAAAGTAAAGACCCCGGAAGACAATAATGAAATACTATTAGATCCTTGGATACTATTTTGGCAGATTTTTGAAGACAACAAACAGAGGCTTGGAAAAATCAAAGCGTCGATAGCAACGCTGGGGCCGGGCAATACTAAATCTCCGGTATCGTTCAGTTCTGCCGGATCGAATCCAGGAAATAGTAGAAACAATCTATCATATTATTGGACATTTGGAGATGGTTCTTGGTCCGATGACGCAAACCCTGGCCACCAATATTTAAAACCTGGGATTTATCCTGTGACCTTGGTTGTGGATGATGGCGCCCAAAAGGATTCGTTCACCCAACATATAACCATAGATGGCAATCAAATTGATGAGCCGGGATTCGCTTTATTTGCGGAAGATGAGCTTGCCTTTAGAATAAGACCAAAACATATAATGGATGTATATGGTGTACCTGTTCAATACTTGCCCCATTCTCTTCATTTTTTAGCACGTGAAAGTAGGCCGGTTCCAAATAGTAAAATAGTGCAAGTTCTAAACATTGGTGGGGGTACATTAGAGCAGATCGAAAGTCCCGAAATATTTTACAATGAAGGCAAAGATTGGATGACTGTTCTCTCCGAAGGCAGTGGCAACGATCAACAGCTAGAAATATCGGTGAATGGTAGCGGTCTTTTACCGGGGGTTTACTCTGCAAAAGTTCTGGTCAATTGTCGTGGAGCTATTAACAATATTCAAGGATTTCTGGTTGAAATTACCATTCCGACTTACCCTCCTTCTGATAAAGAAGTGGGCAATTTGGATAAAACAATTATTGACAATTCGAATACGACATTTCAAAGATTCTATAAGACACCTTATTTCTGGGTAATGCCACAATTCGAAAGGTGGAAGGAAAAAGGGTATAAAGATAGTTTTTATTTAACAAATGGAGGGAGGGACTCAAAAGGCGAATTTGCTCGCTATACCCCAGATTTGGAGGCTGGCAAATATGAAATTGCCCTTATGGAAGAAACGCCCTACGAACCCAGGCGAAGGGCATCTTCTGATAAAGGACAGCAGCCTGTCAATGATAAACTTAACCCGGAAAGCCGTTTTGCCGTGCGGGTAAAAAGTAAGGGACAAAAAGAAAACATTGTCTGGGTGGAACCATCGAAATCAAGATCGATAGGAATCTTTGAGTTCGATGAAGGGATGGATGGTTTTGTAGAAATATTGTCCGAAGGATCAACAGGGCAAGTATTGGTCGATGCAATTGTTTTTAAGAAAGTAGAATAGAAATTCATATCGAGCAAATAAGAAATATCTTAGAAAGAGGAATGGGGCGCTTATCGCAAAACAGGGAAGGTATTTTGACCTGTACAACTTTCAGGCGAGGATATAAATTTCTATAAATTTCATGGAATTTTAAGGCTTTTTTCTCTCAAAGCGTCTTTGACATGTCACAAACATATAATTTTTAATGATATGTTTAAAAAACGCAAACAATGACATTTCTAAATATGTTAGAATAAAAAAAATGAATATTATGAAAAGTAAGTTTCTCATTTTCGCCCTAATTTCTTTCGTTGCTGTCGGCTCTACATTTTGCCAAGACAAAGCAAACAACAAGAAATACGAAATCACCAAATCTGAAAGTGAATGGAAACAAATACTTTCGCCTGAAGCGTATAATGTGCTAAGGGAAAAAGGAACAGAATATGCCTTTACAGGCAAATTCAATCACTTCAAAGAAAAAGGCATTTTTGTTTGTGCCGCTTGTGGCAAAGAACTATTTGATTCTAAAACCAAATATGACTCGAAGTCCGGATGGCCAAGTTTCTACCAACCGATCGACAAAGCAGCAGTCGATGTAGAGGTGGACAAATCCGCTGGCATGGTCCGGGAGGAAGTTGTGTGCTCAAGATGTGGCGGCCATTTGGGTCATGTCTTCAGCGATGGCCCCAAACCAACTGGATTGAGATATTGTATCAACTCAGTATCATTGGATTTCAAGAAAGAATAAAGCATAAAAAAACCATCAAATGAGCAAACCTCATTTGATGGTTTTTGATCTACCTTACGGTATCAATTCACTTATTTCCCGAATACCTCAACTAACCTTCTAGCAGCTCTGATGTCATAATTCCTGTTTTTAGGATCAGCAGCCGCAATCATTGCTTGCGCTTTGGGAATTGCCGCCTTGGCCACGGGTCCCCCAACAATTTCTAAGCTATTGAGCGCATGAACTCTTACCATGACATTATCAACACTCAGGGCCTCTACAAGTACCGGTGTCGCTAAATCAGAAGACCCTAAATGGCATAGCTCTTCAGCAGCCGCAATGCGTACATCCGGAATTGGGTCATTCAAAAGATCCGAAAGATCCTTCTTAGCCCTCCCGGCGTCCTTCCCCAAGACAAGACATCCTGTTGCTCCCCAGTACCTCACTATCGGATTCTCGTCATGCGTAAACTCAATAATCTCATTGAGGTTTTCTGGCTTTCGCAAAGTTGCTACATCTGCAGCATGTTTGATTTTAGCAAATTCATACCCTGAAGAATGTGCATAATTAAACGATGGCTCTTCCTTATTCAGGGTAGTCATGTACCCTTCCGGCATCAGACCTGTATCTTTAATTTCCATCATCCAACGGTCATTTTCAGCACGAAGCCTAGCTAGCACCTCCGCATATTGAGGGTCATCCGCCAAATTATTTACTTCCCATGGATCTGCAACTACATCGTACAGTTCTTCAGGTGGTTTTTGCTCCCAAAAGGCACTTTGCTCTGCGTTGCATTTTCCTGCTTTATATGCAGCTTCCCAAGACCTGCATGAAGGCGCCCTCCAGAGATACTCTATGTATTGACCATATATCCGATGTGGCATGTAATTTTTGATATACCTATATTGTTTATCCCTCACTGCACGGACTTTATCCATCCTTTCATCCATTCTTCCTCTAAAAAGGTGCACATAATCTCGCGGCTTTTCCTGCTGATCACCAAGAAATGCACTTCCCTGCATGTATTCAGGAATCTCAATTCCTGTAAGACTCAATATCGTAGGTGCTAAATCCACAAAACTAACAAGGCGATCAATTTTGCTTCCATTAGCTCCAGGAGCCAAGTTTTGATATTTCTTTGGAAACCGCCATATCATGGGCACACGGGTACCCGATTCATATACAAATCGCTTGCTTCTTGCCAATACCCCACCATGGTCACCATAGTAGGCTACGATGGTATTTTCGGCAAGTCCTGCATCTTCCAACTCCTTGAGCAGCTCCCCTACCCGTGTATCCATATCCTCAACCTTATCATAATATTGTGCCCAGTCATGTCGCATTTCCGGTGTGTCGGGGTGGTAAGGTGGCAATATTACCTTGGCAGGATCGTGCCGTAGCTGATCATTGGGAATACTTTTGTGAATGGAACTTTCATGGCTGATGCCTATGTTGAAAACAGCGAAAAACGGCTGTCCCTCTTTCCTGTTTTTATAATGGGCGGTTTTGGAAGATTCGTCCCAAGTGCCTTCAGGCGTAGCCATATTATAATCTGTCTTTGAATTATTGGTACAATAATATCCTGTGCCTCTCAAGTATTGCGGAAAGAACTTGATAAACTCCGGAATGGGATATACGCTGCGCATATTTTGAGTACCCATAGATGGAGGGTACATTCCTGTGATTATCGTAGACCTGGCAGGCGCACATACCGGTGCATTGGCAAATGCATTTTCGTACAAAACCCCCTCAGAGGCAAGCTCGTCTAGGGATGGGGTTGTAGCAAATTCATCGCCGTAGCAGTCTAAAAAGGGACTATTATCTTCACTGACGATCCAGATAATATTGGGCTGAACTATCGCCTCTACTTCTCCTTTTTTTTGTGAACAGCAAATACATAAAATAAGACATGCCGCAATAGTCAAGCACCTTGTAGATATTGGTAATATTTTCATAGCAATAAATTGAATAGTAAATACCGATCGACTTACTTAAAACAAGTCTATAATTTACAACTATTCAGAAATTAATGCGATCATTGGGTTGGTTTTTGACATCATAATAATAAGAAACCAAAACGAAGTTGTTTTTAAGCTTTAAAACATTTACTTTTTACTCCAAATGGAATAATCAGCGTTTTTGATCGTTTACATCATGGCCTGATGTTATTTTAAAATAGTATTATAATCATTTACTTTTTAATAATTCCATTTTGACCCATTCCAAAATTTTCGATATTAGATTTTGAGAATAGGAATTACAGACATGAAAGAATCACTATTCATTATCCTAACCTTTTTGAGCACCTCTCTTTTGATGGGCCAAAACAACACAAGTGCTCATACTGACAGTATTACGGTTTTGTTGGAACACGCAAATCAATCGGATAGTATCAAATATTTGATAACCTTGGGAACCACATCCTTTGAAGAGGAGGACTATGCAACTGCATTACAGCAATATTTCCTAGGCTTAAAACTTGCTGAGGCATCTAGTAATATTCATCAAGCCGCCTACGCCTCAAACAATATTGGAAGGGTATATTATGACATGGAAAATTATAAGGAAGGCCTTATATACTTCAATAAATCCCTAAAATATTATCAAATCGAGAATGACGAAAAAAGTCAGGGTGGAATATTTAATAACATTGCACTGATATACTATGAAACAGATTCGATTGATAGGGCGATAGAGTATTATCAAAAAGCGCTGGATATCAAAAAGAAATTTAATGAAAAGCTAAATATCGCGGCTATTCAGCATAATTTGGGTTTGGTATTTATCGAACAAAAAGATTATGCCCACGCAATACAAAACCTGGTTTCTTCGCGAAAAATATTCGAAGAACTTGGACACTGCAAGCATGTTGCAAATACTACCAACAATATTGGCAGAGCGTATTATAAAAATGGAGAATATGATCAAGCACTAGAGTATTACAAAAAAGGGTTGGAAGAAGCAAAAAAAATAAACTCAGCATTCTTGGTGATGGATAATTATCATTATCAGGCCGATTGCTATGGTAAAATGAATAATTACGAACAAGCATTTAATTATTCCAATAAATACCATGCACTGAATGATAGCTTGCTTAATATCGACAAGAAAAAAGAGCTGGCAGAAATCCATGCCCGATTTGAAAATGAAATCGAAGAACAAGAAAATAAACTCTTAAAAAAGGAAAATGAAGCCAATGCTGCCACAATAAAATTGCAATATATGGCTGCTGCGGGTATACTCATCATTGCCGTTTTTGTCGGGATATTAGCTCTTAATTTCTATTTTGGAAATAAGGCCAAAAAGAAAACGAACGATATTCTTCGCGCACAAAAGCTAGAGATAGAACAACAAAACAAATCCCTTTCCATACTGAACTTGGAATTGTCTGAACAGAAGAAAGAAGTAGAGGCGCTCAACAGTGTAAAGGACAAGCTTTTCTCTATCATATCCCATGAATTTCGCAGCCCCTTAAACTCCCTGAAAGGAACATTGACGCTCATGGAAATTGGGGCACTTTCTGATGAAGAAATTACCAATATCTCTAAGGAGCTTTCAGACAAGATCAACAGTACGTCTATATTTTTAGAAAATCTGCTCAACTGGGCCAAAAGCCAAATGAGGGGATTCAACGCCATTCCTGAGCAAGTTGAACTTAAGGAATTGACTGAAGAAAATATTGAATTGCTAAGACCAATTGCCGCAAAGAAAAACATACGGCTTGAAAATAATTTACCGGACGATAGCAATGCTTTTATCGATCCCAACATGATAAACCTGATCTTAAGAAATCTGATTTCGAACGCTATAAAATTTTCATTATCTGGCGGGGTAATTGAAGTGAACAGCGATAAAAATGAGCATTATCAAACGATATCTATCAAGGATCAT
Organism: Bacteroidia bacterium; assembly: GCA_030426345.1. Lineage (GTDB taxonomy): Bacteria > Bacteroidota > Bacteroidia > Cytophagales > Cyclobacteriaceae > JAAUQL01. The sequence continues at coordinate 43,507 of JAUHYU010000026.1, read as the reverse complement.
GGTATTGGAATGACAAAAGAAACAATGAATATGCTTTTTAAGATGCACACATTCACAACTAGAGGAACTGCAAATGAGCGGGGCACGGGGCTTGGTCTTTATATTGCCAAAAATTTCGTTGAAACAAATGGAGGTGAAATTTGGGTCGAAAGCGAAGCTAACTCTGGCTCCACCTTTTCATTCACCATTCCTACTGAAACAGAAAAAACCCTCCAAAATCCATGATCATCCACTTTCTATGGATAGAAAGGATGCTTCATTTGCTCACCAGGTTTGCGGTATACCCAAGGTTTAAATTTTTCCAAAATAGCTTCCCATTCCTCTAAAGTTTTGGTGGGATAAGTAGCCGGCCATCCGCCGTTTCTAAATTCTTCAGTTACTCCCTTGTCCAAAATTTCCTTTTCACGCCAGTTATTCAATGCCGTCAGCAGCTCTTTCTTGACCTCTTTGTACTTTGGATCATCCGCAAGGTTGTGTAATTCCCATGGATCATTTTTCAAATCAAAAAGCTCAAACTCAGGCTTCTCCGGAGCCATGAATAAAGCTTGCTCAGGCCTCAATTTCCCTTTCATGTTCATAACATTCATCAACGCCAAAACCGGATAACTCCGCTCCTTATAATTATTGTATTGACAATAAGCACGCTCAGGCATCAAATTGTGAATCAGCTTAAAATTTCGTGTCCTTACCGCCCTCATGGCATCATGGGTGCTGTCCATCTTATCTCGAGCGGCAAAAATATACTTTCTGTCCTTTGTGCTTCCATCCAATAGATTCTCGCCTTGAAGCGCATGTTTTGGTTTCACTCCGGCTATGTCCAATATGGTTTTAGAAATATCAATGGTCATGACCAGATCATCAGTTACTTGATTTGATTCGATACGTCCCGGCCAACGGACAATAATCGGCACTTGTATGCCGCCATCATACAGAAACTGCTTTCCGCGAGGCATGCAACGTCCATTATCCCCAATAATAAATACAATGGTATTATCCGACAACCCTTCCTTCTCAAGGCGATCCAACACGGCACCCACTTGCCGATCCACCACTTGCATGGCTTCAAGGCCATTTGCCCAATCCCGTTTTGCCAGCTCAGTCTGTGGATAGTAGGGAGGTAATTCCACATTTTTGATGTCAATTGGATTTTGTTCATCTCTTTTCCACCTGCGATGCGTACCTGTAAATGTTATTTGGGCATAGAATGGTTGGCCTTTGGCTCGTTCGTTCCAGTCCTGTCCTTGATAGACTGGTTTATCCAGAGTAAAATTCAAATCTGTTTTTCTGCTTTCCATAAAGCAGGTAAAATAGCCAGCTTCTTCCAGCAAATGGGTTATGGGCTTGACGCCAAAAGGCAATGGTTTTTTTTCAAATCCTGATCCTTTACCTGTCCTATGTTGATTGGCACCAATATAGTTTTGGTGAAAACCAGTGATCATGGCTGATCTAGAAGGTGAACAAACCGGTGCAGTTGCAAATGAACTGGTGAACCGAATGCCTTTCGAGGCCACTTCGTCAACATTCGGCGTATTAATTCCCCTTTCTCCATAACATGAAAGTTGATATCCCCAATCCTCCAACATGATCCAAACGATATTTGGTTTTTGTTGCTGCTGGCCATTACTGGTCGAAACAAACGCTGGAGATAGAATTAGCAATATTAAAAATGCCTTAATGCATTTTTTAGTTTTCATGGAATTTAGGTGCTTTATGATATAAAAAAACAACGATAAGTATCGAATTTAAAATGAAGTAAAAATGGCTTCATCCATTTTTTCAGCTACTTCGATATCTGTAATTTTTCTCTTGCCACGATCTCCCGACAACAGCAAATACCCATGTCTGGTATATGCTAACCAAGGATTGATGAAGTTGGGTTCTGTCATATTGTTTTCCCTATAAAAAGCCCATTGCTTTACAAGGTTGTCAGACTTATCAACCCACACATGATATTTATTTTGAGGGGTATTGCCCACATTCTCAAATGTCAACTGAAGGATGTCAGCATCAATTCCCGATTCGGTTTTGCCTTCGCCCACATAAGTAAGCGTCACCCCAGAGTCTTTCAATTTGAAAGGCATAAACAGCCAATAAGCATCATTTATCCATATTCCTTTTGCCTTCTTCATATACTTTGCAACAGAGTCCGGCTGTGCCAATTCAGCTCCATTCTTGAATACTTTCCCCGAGTCATCAAAAATATTAATGAGGAAAATGCTGCTGTCGGCATTGTGCATTTGGATACGCACATCACCGTTCTGCTTATCCCACCAAAGTGTCCTATTTCCGAAAAAGTTCCACTTGAAAAATCGCTCTTGATCCCAATTCTTTCTACCACCCATTGCCACCATCACTTTGTCAGCTATCTCAATTGCCTTTTCATCCGATCCTGACATGTTAAATCCTTCGCATGGTGGATTTTCTTCTGCATTGCCTACCTGATCATCACTTTTTTTATCAGAACAAGAAGTGATCATGGCAATGCCTATAATCAAGATTAACGCATATTTAATGAGGTTGAGATTCATGGCTTTTTAATTGGTGTAATTATTTTGTTTGCGTACGATACTAAAAGTATAAAAAATTGCTGCGATAAAAAATAAAATGCCCAACAGATAATACACCCAGTTTTTGATTCACGGGACCTTTTGACTCAAGGAAATCAAATTCACAAAAATACGATAGGCTCCAGGTACTCCTGCCGGCAGTTCGCGAAACCAAGAATACCCCGAATACACGTAATACCCTTTGCCATATTTTGCCACTAATAAGCCTCCCGTCAAGGGATCCTCACCGGGATCATGGCTCGACAGTAGTGGCTTAAATTCTTCTGACCATGTGTCCGGGAAATACAATCCGCGCTCCTGCACCCAACCGTCAAAATCCGCTCCAGATATCTTATTTGGATAATTCATGGCGGGATGACTATTGTCCAAAATATCTACTTTTGCATTTTCTACAGTTATCCGATCTCTTGACACATGCAATGGATAAGGTGAAAAATCGTTAGTAACAAGCCGGGAATTGGTGTTGTATTGCGCAATGAGATTGCCTCCACGATAGACAAAATCCATCAATGATTTCATGTCAAATTGCAACCGTTCTACAGTATTGAGCGATCTTATCCCCAAGATAATCACATCGTATTGATCGAGATTTTTAGAGCTAAACTCCATGTCGTTGATCATATCCACCTCATAACCGATTTGTCTGAGATTGTCAGGGATATTATCTCCAGCACCCATGATATAGCCAATTTTTTCGTGGCCTTTTTCCAAATCCAGTTTGACAAATTTCACTTTAGAACTGTTGAACAATAACTGGGCAGGAATATGTTCGTAGTTGATTTCAGTATGACTGCTATCGTATTCTTTGCCATTTATCTCCACCAGCGCACGGCCCATCGCCGTCTCCTGCTCATTTGGAGGAGTTACTTCAAAAATAAAATTCGCCTTCTCCCCTTTTTTGGAAAGTTCAAATTCATGGATTAAAGGCACTATTTTCCATGAACTGGGTAAGTCAAGCTTCAATGTTCCTTTCAAGTTTTCTTTAGATGCAATCACCTCTACCTTAATCTGCTGTGATGCATGATTGGCAAAGATCATGACGCTGCCAGCGATATTAGCATAAACAGGAGGCGCAATCACAAATGGCCGGTAAACCTCTCCCCTCACAGGGTCATTTCTCTTATAAACCACAGGTTTTGAAAAGCTGATAGTTTCTCCTTGAATCCGTAGCGTAAAAATGGCGGATACAGCAGGATCGTTTTCCGGTTTGCCAATCAATAGCTGATCATCTACCGAGAACATGCCAATACTATGTTCCTTTTGCAACCAATAAGGTTGGGAATAAGTGGCTGATTCAGGAATTATGGTTTTGGATTTGAATTCATGGATTTCGTTGCCTTTTAAAGGAATAGAATATGCTGTTTCCTGACCTTGGCCAATGAATCTAATTTTTTCTAGCACAACATCTGCCGAAGACCGGTTGATCGCTTCGATCGACAATTCCACTTCTTCGCCGGGGTAGGCGGTAAAGTCATCCGCCTTTACTTCCAGATATAGACCGGTGATGGCATAAATGATCTCGTCTATTTCATCCGTCTTTTTCTCTTTCCAGAAATCATCATCAATAGCTAATACTTTCTTTCTGACCTGAAGTAATCCGCTTAAAATACCTTCAGGGTTTGTAGCGTCAAACGAGTCTAAAATGCCTTGAATTTCCATGTCAATGGATTCTACTCCTTTGATTTTATTCCATGAAATATCCACAATTTCGAAGGCATCATTTTCCGCTTTCTGACCTTTGACAAACTGTAAATAATCCATTTGTACGCCACGAGAGCCCGAAGCACCAAAGCCCTGGCTGCGGTGGCTACTCCTGCTCAGTGCAGCGATTTCTGTATAAGATTGCCCTAACAGATTATTGTATTTACCAACATCGTAACCGATTAGTTCTGAAGTATCCTTTTGAAAATCACTCCGCCTCCAATAGTAAGTATTCCAATAAAGAGATTTAGGTTGCCATGGCTCTACATAAGCCAATTGCTCTGGATATTTACTCGCATCTCCAGCAATATCAAAAGCTTCTCCTGCCAAAATCGCAGAAGCCGTATGATGGCCATGGGTAGTGCCAGGCGCTGTGTTGAAGCGGGTTATAATCACATCGGGACGATATTTTCTAATAACCCAAACCAAGTCTCCCAACACCTTTTCTTTGTCCCAAATATTAAATGTTTCGTCTGGATGTTTAGAATACCCAAAATCTACAGCCCGACTAAAAAATTGCTCTCCATTATCAATTCTTCGTGCGGCTAAAAGTTCTTGTGTACGAATCACACCGAGCCCATCCCTGATTTCTGGACCAATAAGATTTTGACCACCATCTCCGCGAGTGCATGAGAAATAAGCGGTATTCAGCTTTTTTTCATTGGCGAAATATGTGATCAAGCGTGTATTTTCGTCATCAGGATGTGCAGCGACATAAAGCACATTTCCCAAAACACGCAGTTTTTCCAGTTTCTGTTGAATTTCAGCAACATTATATCTCTTTGGTTTTTGGGCTTGAGATATAGAAAAGAAAAGTAGATGTGCAATCGAGAGGAGGACAATAAACTTCTTCACGGCAGTGTATTTTAATGTTCAATTTGCTAAGTAAAACAAATGTTGGGGCATCACAAAATCTACTGTAAGATTCAGCAAATATACTTTGAATTAACCATGCCAAACGGCCATTGTCAATTTCTTTACATAATAAAAGCATCTAAAATCCATGGAAAATTAGTGCTTTTAATTAACCATGCGAGAGTGAGACTGTATTCAGAAAACTGAAGTTATACATGAATAGCTAAAGGTCAGGCGCCTAAGCTACTGAGATTGCCTACAATTTTTTTACCGTGAAATTCATCCACATGGATTATTTTTTTGAGTTCCGGCAAATCTGAATGATGAATCTTTCCGGCAGAAATAACCTTTATCTTACCGTTTGCCAATTTCACCATTTCATTAATGATATTCCGTCCGTCAAAGGCAGTCTTGGAACCTCCTGAAGTCAACACGCGATCTACATCTGTGGATAATAGATTATTGAATTCCTCCAAAATATTAAATGTTTTGTCGATAGCTTTGTGGAAAGTCACTTCCAGTGGCCTGGCTAGCGCGATAAGCTCACGAATCAATTCCAGATCGATGGTGTGTTCACGTGTCAATGCCCCAATAACAACTCCCTGAACCCCGATTTCCTTACAAACTTCAATATCGTGCCTGATCACATCAATTTCATTTTTGGAATAAATAAAATTGCCTCCCCTCGGGCGAATCAAAACCATGATAGGAATATTGAGCGTTTTCTTGGCGATGGCAATAGTCCCGGCAGAAGGAGTGGTACCTCCAACTTTCAAATTTTCGCAAAGCTCTATTCTATCTGCGCCCAACGATTCCGCACGCATCGCTTCATTAATATTTTCCACACAGGCTTCTATCACCATGATTTTCTTAGGTTCATCTGATCTGGTTACAAAAGTAGAATTAAAAAGTGACATTTGGCTGTGTACCAAAAAATTAATACAACCTACACTACTCTACCTTTTCCCTGTTCTCCAATCGGAACTCGTCTCTTTCTTTGCTGTCGTCAATAAAATCCTGCACATTATCCAACTCCGGGGATGCTTCCATGGCCTTCCAATCAAAATCCTCATCGAATGGATCAAGGGCTTTTTGTGGATCAAAAATTCGTTCATCCACCGCTACTGCCTGATACGGGGTATAGTCAGGTTCATCCATAAAAAAGCCCCCAAAATCCATGGCAGCAGCATCATATTGATTGAGGTAAGGCGTGCCCAAGACATTCCAAAAGGTTTTGAAAATACTACCAAAACTATAATGTGTGTGACTCACATAATTACGCTTGACCCATGGACTCACAACCATTAAAACGCTCCGGTGCGCATCTATATGATCCACGCCATTTTGAGAATCATCTTCTGTTATCACGATCATCATATTTTTCCAATACGGCGTATGGGATAAAAATTCCACAATTCGGCCAACTGCCAGATCGTTGTCGGCCATGTAGCTTTCGCGAAATGGGAACCCTGCTTCAGGACGGTCTCCGGCTCCATGGTCGTTCGGGATAATGACCGTCATGACAGCGGGAAGATTATCTTTTCCTGTCCACTTTTCATCAAATTCATTGATAAACTGATCTATTCTAAACTGATCAGGAATCGCCATATTATAAGTTGGATAGGTTCTGGAAGACCGATGCATGAGTGGCTGTGGTACGGGATAATTAGCAATCAAACGAATACCTTCATATTTATAAGACGGATCGTAAGATGCAGGCTCAAACATGACGCTAAAGCCAAAGTTGAAAAAGTCGATATCGTTGCGCTCCAGATGGTCCCACATCGAGCCAGCCTCGTTATAATCTTCCGGGTAGATGGCCCCCGCAGCACCATTCATGGCATATACACCCGGTGCCTTAGAATCCTTTCTGAAGCTTCTATTCCCTCCATAACTTGCCGCTGTTGTCGTTTCCACCCATTCGTTCGGGTAGGTATTCACCAGCCAACGATGCCCATCTGCCGAGTGGTCTGCATCTACATAAAAATTATCCGAAATGGCATATTCCTTCGCCAACTTCAAATGGTTGGGCATCACTATGGCATTCGTTACCGAATCGGTTTGCTTACTGTTTTTGAATGATTGAGAGTGACCATAGCGTGCCAAACTAGGCTCTCCCTTTGCATTTTCCAATTGACCAAAAATTTCGTCATAGGTCCTATTTTCTTTAGAAATAAAAACAATATGCTTGATCGGAGATTCCTTTTCCCCAGGATACAACGGAATTGGATTGTTCTTGCGTGAAGCAAAAAATGGATCATTGGCTTTGATGTGCTTGTAGTTATTGTCTATTACTTTCTGGGTCATTCCTTTCAAGTCATCATCAGAAGGAATATCAATCACTGAAACAGCTCCGAGCATAAGGTTGCCGATATAGCTTCCTCGAGGAACTCGGTCAAATTCCGGCCCACCATTTGGTCCACTTCCATAGCCTTTGGCACTTGTCACAATTAGTTTTTTACCATCATTGGAAACTTTCAATTTTGCAGGAAACCAGCCTGTGGGAATATGGCCGATCACTTTCATGGATGGAATGTCAACAACTCCTACCGCATTGATGCCTGCTTCAGCCACATACAATCTTTTTTGATCCGGCGACACGTCTAATCCAAATGGAATGACCCCGCGAAAAGATTGCATTTGCGCATCTGGCTTCAGGTAGATATGATGCACGATAGAATCACTATGAATATCCACAACAGAAATATTATCATTATTGCCATTGCTCACGAATACATAATCTTCGGTAGCCGCCAATGAATTTGGGCTTGACCCGCCCACAGCAGGTACTCCATCGACCATGGCACCAACTAGCGTACCTGTTTTGTTTTTAGCAATAACCTTGGGATTATTTTTATCTTTTATATCAATGGTAAAAACTGAAAATGATTCTATGGAATTTTGAGGGCCTAAGCCCGGAATATCTGTGCTATCATTGTGAATACCTTCTTCGGACTCCTTAGTTCCATAGCCAAAAGCCGGAAATTTCAAGCCTTTTTCTTTGATGTTATCTTCTGTCAAACCGGGTATTTTCTGATACTCATACATTCCCACATTGGCCACATACACCTTTTGCTCATCCGGTGACAACACTATTCCAAACGGATACCTACCTACAGGTATGCTATGCAACAGCTTGTTCTGCTCTGCATCCAAAACCACCACCCTAAAATTAATCTGATCCACAGCGTATATCGTAGAACCATCTTTGGTAAGAACCAAATCACCTATATATCCATGGGAATAGTCCACTTCTGCGTCTTTAAATCCGCAATCTATCGTATACAATCTTTCACCATTTTCTATGGAAAAAACATATATTTTATTCTCCTGTCCGCCCGATACATATACCTTTTCATTTGATGGATCGATCGCTAATCCCATAAAAACAGAAGCCAAAATTCCTTTTTCTGTAGCAGGCCCGGGAGGTACTTGTTGAATGTCAGGATTTGCAGACAAAACATTTCGGACAATGGTGATGGAAAGCGGATCGGTACCGGAATTGGCCGTGACAGCTATATTTCCGTCCGGACTTAGCGTAAGACCATAAGGATGCGGAGCAGTACGAAATGTCCTTCCGGCAGGCTCGACAAATCGGCCATTTGGCAAAATGGTTTTACCTGTGGTATCAATCGTCAGATATTGATCATACGCTGGAGGGATGGTAATCCATGGACTTTCATCCACTTTTGGTGAGCAATTCATCAGGACTGATGACAAGCCCAAACCGACACAAAAAATCCATAGAGTAGAATGCTTAATCTTCATAATTGAAAAATGCTTATTGGTGAAGAGATAAAGTTAAAAATAAAATCTGACTATTATTTTTGGATTGTAATACTCTTATCAGATATGAATGGCATCATACCTCTTTATGGGTTTTGGATGCTTTTTAGAACCCCAAAAATCAAAAAAGCCCAAACAGCAACTGTCTGGGCTTTTAAAATATCAATTAAATAACGACTACATCTTACGGTACATATCCATCAAATATTGCTTAGTCAATTTCTTTTCCCAATTATATCCCATGGCATGTGTCCACATGTGGGGTAAGTTGTAAGCCACATCGGCCATCTTCGCAATTTCCTCATCAGACCAGTTGGCTGATAGATTTTGTGGCAAGTCAATATTATGATGCGCTACCATGTCTTTAAATTCCTGAACAGCATCTCCGTAAAATTCCTCCAGATGATTGAAGGCAATACAATTGGCAAACCCGTGACGCATACCAAAAACGTATGATAATCCATAAGAGAATGCATGACAAGCACCAACTTCGGAATAAGTCAAACTTAATCCTCCAAACAGGGAGGCAATCATAAGTTTCTCATCGTTTTCAGGATTTTGGCCACTATTATCTCCAGTAAAAATATCCCTGCACAGCTTCAATGCCTGATCGCCATAAGCCCTGGAAAATTCATTGTAAAAAATTCCGCTTTCCGATTCGATGCAGTGGATGTAGCAATCCATCCCCGTATAAAACCATTGATTTCTTGGAACCGAAGCTGTCAACTCGGGATCGAGAATCACCTGATTGAAAACCGTCCAATCGCATTTCAAACCCAATTTTTTGACAGGGCCGGTCAACACCGCTGTCATAGAGCATTCTGCACCAGTGCCAGAAGTTGTCGGTACACCCAAGTGATATATGCCCGGGTTTTTTACCAAATTAAGACCTTGATAAAGCGATGAAGACCCTTCGTTGTTGACCATCAATGACAATGCCTTAGCAATGTCCATGATACTGCCACCTCCAATTCCAATGATACCGGAAGGTTTTCCCTTTTCAGCAAGAATCGTGTCACGAAGTCGATCTACCTGTTCTGTAGTTGGCTCATGTCCATCAACATCTTCGAAAAAAATCATATCTTCTTCATGGACAGGGATAAGTTTTTCAAGCTCTTTTCCTTTGAAATAATAATCCACAATGAACACCATGAAGTGGTCATTTTCGAGTCTTTTAGGCTCTAGAATATCATTTAGCTGATCGAAAGCTCCACGTCCGTAGCAGACCTTATCTATATTTTTGAAATTTCTATGCATATTATTTTTGTTGATTTAATATTAATTCATGGATTTAGAGCACTTTTTTGATCGCTGCTACGATCTTATCTGTGTAAGCAGCCAGCTCATTCTCTTTCCATGTACACGAAATGCCAATGCATGCCAAACGGCTAATGATATCTTCAGATTTGGGAAGATAAATGCTGCTATAATCCTGTGGAGCGTCCAAGTTGTGTATCGCCAATTTTGATGGGAATTTCACTTCTTTGATGTGATCCCACTGATTGATAAAGTGATACATATTCGTGTACCAATTCGCAACCCCTCCTACTCCATCTTCGCTCAATTGTGCAAATAGCTTTTCCGCATGTTGTTTTGTCGGTAAAAAGAAATTGATAAATGTAGCCGAATCGCCTTCTTCATCACCTAGTTTACGAAATGTCAATCCGTCGATCTGCTTCAACCTAACTTTGATGTATTTTTTGTGCTTTCTATTTTGCTCCAAAATCCATGGCAATTTACGCATTTGGGCTAGTCCAATAGCAGCATTGATTTCCCCAATCCTAAAATTCGACCCCATAATGTAGTGATCTTCCATGCCCCGATTATTGCCTTCGTGGGTATGTCCATGATCAGAAACCTGATCTATATTTTTATAAATAGCTTCATCATTGGTGATTGTCATACCTCCTTCTCCACAGGTAGTTATCTTAAAATAATCAAATGAAAAAGCCCCTGCTACTCCATGAAGACCGACAGATTTTCCTTTATAACTTGCCCCCATTGCCTGACCACAATCTTCTAACAGAACCAAATTGTGCTTTTTGCAAACAGCTAAAATCCCTTCCAAATCTGCCGCAGCCCCACACATGTGGATCAACAAAACAGCCTTTGTATTAGGAGTGACAGCAGCTTCTATTCCTTCAGGGCTCAGGCAAAGCGATTCATCTATTTCTGCAAATACGGGAAGCGCACCAGCAAGAAAAGCCGCTTCGACAGGAGCAACAAAAGTATAAGGAGGCACAATCACTTCATCGCCATGGCCAATGCCCGCTGCAGCCATGATGCTCGTCACAGCTGTAGTTCCACTGGTGACGGCATGAGCGTGTTTGGCTCCTGTTTGTTTGCAAACTTCTGCTTCAAATTCCAGGGCCTTCCACATCCCTTTCCTGATATTTTCATGTCCGTAGCGAAACAGCGCGCCTGTCTCCAAAACATCCATCACTTCTTTGCGCTCTTCGGCGCCATAAACTTCCATGCCTGGCATAATCTGTGGTAATTAAAGATGAAAAATGATTCTTATAAAATATTGCAGAACAAAATTGCCACAAAAATAACCAATTCTCGCTTTTCACTTAATAGTTGAGGTAATAATTTCTTCTCTTTAGTTCGGAGTTCATAAACCAGAAATTATCTTTATCGGTCAATCTAAACATGCAACATAATATAAGAATGGATAATCCCACAAACACAAATTGCTTTTACAAAACAGTCATGGTTTATAAGGGGTTTAATGAGCTTAAAAAGTTTAACAAAACCTATTATATCCATTCGGTTGGTTTGTCTATCTTCACTTTCTATTTGATTTATAATCCACTCTGTAAATGCCAGAATCAAAATCCCATGGTCATAAAAAGTCCATCAATGTTTTATTGTTTATTGGAATCCTTTTTGTAGCCATCAACCTACGGCCTGCATTGGCAAGTATAGGTCCATTAATTGAAGATATACGAGAAGCAACAGGACTCTCCAGCTTCATGCTGGGCCTTTTAACCACATTGCCTCTAATTGCCTTTGGAGCAGTATCCACCTTGGCCCCAATTTTCACGAGACGTTTTGGCATTGGAGGTACTTTGCTTGGAGCATTGTCTCTGCTGACGATTGGTATAATCATAAGATCAATAGACTGGATCCCTGCCCTATATTTCGGCACGTTGTTATTCGGTATTGCTATTGCATTTGGCAACGTGTTGATGCCAAGTCTGACCAAAAGCGAATTTTCCTCGAATTCCGGGTTTATCACCAGTTTATATTCTGCTACAATGGCTGTTGGGGCGTCTATGGCTGCGGGCTTAAGCGTTCCTTTGGCTCATCACTATAATTTAGGTTGGCGGGGTTCCCTACGTGTATGGGCGATTTTATCAATAGTCGCTTTTTTCGTCTGGCTGCCCCAATTATGGAAATTGAAGAAAACTTCGTCCAGTCGAAGTTATTTTAAAGCCCTGAAACACATTGGAGGATCAAGATTGGCATGGAATGTCGCCATATTTATGGGACTACAATCCTTGACTTTTTATGTGATTTTAGCTTGGCTACCGGCCATATTGCACAGCAGAGGCCACGATGCAGAGTTTTCTGGATGGATGCTTTCCATCTCACAGGCAACCGGAATTTTTGGCTCATTGATCATTCCCATTTTAGCAGGGAGAAAAAGTGATCAACGTTCCATAGTGACATTTTTAATTATTATTGAGGTCATTGGTCTATTTGGATTGCTTTTCCCGCAGTTAGGCCCAGTCTTTTTATGGGTCTCACTTATTGGTTTTGTTCTCGGCGGGACTTTTGGATTGGCTCTTTTGCTTATTGTGATGCGATCAAGTGATACAGAAAGTGCTACTGAGCTATCTGGTATGGCACAATCCATTGGCTATCTTATCGCTGCATCGGGGCCCATAATTTTCGGCAGCCTCTTTGATTTTACGGGTGGCTGGTCTTACCCACTGATGCTCCTCATTGTCATTGCCTCTTGTAAACTTTATGTGGGATTGGCTGCCGGAAGACCCGGCAAAGTGTAGCTTCTAACCAAAACATCTTAGTAGCATTTCCGGTCTCCTCCTTATTTTTTCTGTTTTACATTATCCTTCACCTAAATCAAATCTCGATGGTTTTTAGATGGTTTTAATGAACAGAAAAACTGTAAAGGCCGATGCTCTTTATGGTTGCCACAAATTTTATAAGCACTTATCTCAAGACATAAATCCAGCTGGTACAGGTGTGTCGCATGTGCAATATCCTAACCAGGCAATCAAAAAGCCTCTAAAATCCATGATTTTGTTAATGCAGAAATTGCGATATTGTTCCAAATATCCCTCTTCAAATTCCAGGGCTTTCCACATCCCTTTTCTGATATTTTCATGCCCGTAGCGAAACAGGGCTCCCGTTTCCAAAACGTCCATTACTTCTTCGCGCTCTTCGGTGCCATCAACCTCCATGCCTGGGGAACGGTGTTGGTAAATGTGAAGTTAATTGTCATAGCTATTCCAAATCTTAAAAACAACAATCATAATACTCCGAATTTCATTGTAAATAATGTCAAAAGACGTACTTTAAAACGTTGATTAATTATCAAAGCAGAATGATCAAACACACATGGATTTTATAGACTATTATAAAATATTGGGCATTGAAAAGAATGCTACAGAGGCGGATATCAAGAAAGCCTACCGCAAGCATGCGCGAAAACACCACCCTGACGTAAATCCCGACGACAAGGAGGCGGAGCGAAAATTCAAGGAGGTCAACGAAGCCAACGAGGTACTCAGCGATCCCGAGAAACGCAAAAAATACGACAAATATGGCAAGGATTGGAAGCAGGCCGATCACTTTGAGCAGGCAGAACAACATCGCCAACACCGCCAAAGCACTTCTTCCCGAGGAGCGGGAGGTGGACAAGGAGGGTTTGGAGAAGATGATTTTTCTGATTTTTTCAGTTCTATGTTTGGAGGTGCCGGCAGGGCGAGCAGCCGTGGGGCCATGAAGTTTAAAGGGCAGGATTTCAACGCGGAACTTCACTTAAACCTGGAGGATGTTTATAAAACCCACAAGCGCACGCTGACGATAAACGGCAAAAACATTAGGCTGTCGATCGCTGCAGGCGTGGAAAACGGACAGACCATCAAGATAAAAGGCCATGGAGGCGATGGCATGAACGGAGGCCCCAAAGGCGACTTGTATATTACTTTTGTGATCGCCAACCACAGCAGGTTCAAGCGCCATGGCGCCAACCTCTACACCACAGTCGAGGTTGACTTGTATAAAGCCATGCTCGGCGGCGAGGTATTGGTAGATACATTTGACAGCAAGGTAAAGCTCAATATCAAACCCGAAACACAAAACAACACCAAGGTGAGGCTCAAGGGAAAAGGCTTTCCCGTATATAAAAAAGAGGGGCAATTTGGGGATTTGTACATCACCTATTCCATCAAAAACCCAACGAACATCAGTGCAAAAGAAAAGGAATTGTTTGAAGAACTAGCCAAACTACGATCATGACGAAAGAAAAAGAATACATCCCAGTGGTGCAACTTTGCGCATGTTACAAAGTGGAGATTGCATTTTTCATCGAACTGCAAGACATAGGCCTGATCGAAATCACGACCCACGAAAAGCAACAATGCATCCCGCAGGAAAGGATCAGCGACGTGGAAAAAATAGTGAGGCTCCACAAGGAATTAGGACTAAACCTGGAAGGGGTCGATGTGGTCTTGAACCTATTGCAAAAAGTAGATCAGTTACAAAGTGATCTTACGAAAACTAAAAACAGGCTACGGCTTTACGAAGATCAACAGGAAAATTGACTGGCAAGTTTTTTGAACAGGAAATTATGTGAAAATATTCTTGTCAAGAGATTCGAGAAAAAGCCTCTAAAATCCATGATTTCAAGCGAGAAACTAGAAATATTGGAATATGAAATTGATTGGCCGCATGTATGACAATTGATGGTAGAATAGGTGTCTATCGAATTATTTCAAAACTTTATTCATTCCCAAGGAAGAAGTTTATTATAATGACTTTAAAATTTTGTTATTTAGCGATTTAATAAAAAACTAAAACTATGAAAAACATTCTGCTCTCATTGACATTAATAATACTCATCTCTTTTGGCGTCAATGCTCAAAGTTGGAAAATGGATACCAATAACTCCGGCATAATGTTCAACGCACAACATGCTGGAATTTCAATTGTCAATGGAAGGTTTATGGAATTTGACGCCGCAATGGAAGGCGGAACACCGGAAGATTTCACTGGAGCAAAAGTTACTTTCACAGCTCAAGTCAGCAGTATCAGTACCGGAGCAGAAGGTCGCGACAAGAACCTAAAAAGTGATAGTTTTTTTGACATGGAAAATAACCCAACCATCAGTTTTGTCAGTAAATCATTTACCAAAAGTGGCAACAATACGTACAAAGTGGTGGGTGATCTCACGATGAGAGGAATTACCAAAGAAGCGGAACTATCTGCAAATCACATTGGTTCTACGAAGACTAAAGACGGACTTAACAAAGTAGGTTTTCAGCTGATCGGCAATGTTGACAGAAATGAATTTGGCATATCTGGATCGGTTGCATCTGTCGCACCATTCATAGAAATGCTATGTAACGTTGAAATGCTCGAGCAAAAATAAAATAAGCAGAGGAAGTATCATGGATACTTCCTCTCATACCTCTCTCCCAGTACCAGTCTGGTAAAAAAAGCCTCTAAAATCCATGCTTTTGTAAAAGCAGGAACACTCAGCGTTTCATATCAATTCGTTGCGACAATTTGAAAATAAGACGGTTTTAAATGACGTAACGAATAAATAAACACGATTTATTCTAAAGAAATGATATTGGATTTTAGTTCACTTTAAGGATTGATATTTCACATCCCTTTCTCAGCATATGAAATACGACATCAATAATATAACATGCGATGTAATGATAATAATTCAACACAATCCGTATTTCAATACAAACAATATAATATTTTGTTAATTTATTACGATATATCCAAATTTAACCTACTTTTACTCCCAAATTATAAATAATCATTGCCATCAAGACCCTCACTTAAAGAGAAGTTGGGTTCTACAATTAATGGATTGAATATTTTATTTGGCTCTAACATTATATTAAAGATATATGAAGCAGAAAGCTTCCGAAGAAGAAAGACTATCCGTTAGCTCTCCTTATAAAAATTGGAAAAAATGGGGCCCTTATCTAGCTGAAAGGCAATGGGGCACAGTACGGGAAGATTATAGCGAACAAGGGCATGCATGGGAATGTGTAACACATGATAAGGCACGTAGCAATGCCTATAGATGGGGAGAAGAAGGTATCGCTGGTTTTTGTGACTCGCGGGAAATATTGTGCCTAGCACCAGCGTTTTGGAATGGCAAGGATGCAATTTTAAAAGAACGATTGTTCGGTCTAACTAATGGTCAGGGTAATCATGGAGAAGATGTAAAGGAACTTTATTTTCATCAGGCATCCTCACCAACACACTCATACTGCAAGTATCTATATAAGTACCCGCAAAGAAAATTTCCATATATTGATTTAGTTAGAAACAATAACAATAGGAATCGGGGTCAAGCGGAGTATGAGTTGATAGACACCGGCTATTTTAAGAATAGTGCTTATTTTGATTGCTATATTGAGTAGGCAAAAGCAGGGGTTGATGATATTCTAATGAAGATCACCGTGGTTAACAGAGGCCCTAAAAAGGCAAAGATCCACGTACTTCCTCACCTATGGTTTAGAAATTTCTGGAGACACAACAAGAACTATTCACGTCCCTGCATAAAATCCATTGCGGACGATTGTGTCCAATCCCGAAGTATCAGGAATGGTAGGTATTATTTATATCATGAAGATGGTGAACAACTGTTTTGTGAAAATGAGACAAACAATCAGCATATTTATAAGCTTCCGAACGAAGTCGAATACGTCAAAGATGGCATCAATGACCATGTTGTAAACGGTAAAGAAAGTGTAAATCCGGAAAAGACCGGATCAAAAATGGCTGTTTGGCATAAATTCAAACTTAAAAAAGGCGAAGAAAAGAGCATCAGAATACGTCTCAGTAAAAAGAAAATACAAAATCCCTGGGCGAATTTTGACGCCATATTTGATCAAAGAATAAAGGAGTGTGACGAGTTTTATGGGAACATCATTAAAAGTGACCTGCCTGAGGCTCATCAATCAATTATCAAAAGTGCCTTTTCAGGTTTGCTGTGGACCAAGCAATTTTACTACTTCGATGTGTATAAGTGGCATTTTGGAGATGTAGAAGAAGCAGTCCCAAAACGTTCTAAACTAAGAAATTTTAGTTGGCAACACCTTAACAATCGAGATATCATATCTATGCCAGATAAATGGGAATATCCTTGGTATGCCGCTTGGGATCTTGCGTTTCACATGGTGTCATTTGTCGAGATAGATCCTCATTTCACGAAAGAGCAGCTTCTCCTTGTATTGAAAGAAAACTATATGCATCCTAACGGCCAAATCCCGGCCTACGAATGGAATTTTAGTGATGTTAACCCACCGGTTCATTCTTGGGCAGTTTGGAATGTCTATGAAAAGGATAGACATCACAGTGGTCAAGGAGACATTCCTTTTTTGGAAACTGCATTCCAAAAGCTTCTTGTCAACTTTACGTGGTGGGTGAATCAAAAGGATAAGAATGGAATAGACCTCTTTGAAGGCGGTTTTTTAGGGCTGGACAATATTGGTGTATTCGACCGTAGTGACTTGCCTCATGGGATCACAAGAATGCAACAAGCTGATGCTACCAGTTGGATGGCCATGTTCACGTTAAATATGCTTCGTATATCACTGGAGCTGGCAAAAACCAATAAAATCTATGAAGAATCCGTTGCTAAATTCTTTAGGCATTTTTTAAATATTGCCTGGGCCATGCACCATATTGGAAAAAAAGACATCTCGCTTTGGGACGATGAGGACAATTTCTATTACGACGTCGTCGAAATGGCAAGTGGTACGACAGATCGTTTAAAGGTTCGATCCTTAGTCGGAATTATTCCATTATTCGCAGTGGAAATCATTCACTTTGACCTTTTTGATGAATTGGAAGACTTTAAAATCAGAGCTGTAGAAATTATAAAAACGCGCCCTGACCTCGCATCCTTGATATCCAGGATTGAAGAGAAAAATTCGGACGGAAACTATCTATTTTCCATAATGCGTGGTTTTAGGTTAGAGCATTTGCTCAAGCGCCTATTGGATGAAAAAGAGTTTCTGTCAGAGTATGGCATTCGTTCTCTTTCCAAACACCACCAAGAACATCCATTTGTATTTGATCATAATGGGCACCATCGAATCCAATATGAGCCTGGAGAGAGCAAATCGTATATGTTTGGGGGCAACTCTAACTGGCGCGGCCCCATCTGGATGCCCTTGAATTATATGATCATTCAATCTTTGCGAAAGTATTACACTTTTTACGGCCCTACTTATCAATACGAATTTCCGACAGGATCCGGGAATAAACTAAACCTAAAGGAAATTGCCAATGAACTATCTAAAAGGTTGATCAAACTATTTGAAAGAAATATAGATGGTAAATTTCAATACCATTCAGATGATGTGGATATGCTTTTTACAAAAGACGAACACTTTAAAAACCAGCATCTGTTCTATGAGTTTTTTGATGGTGACAATGGCAAAGGCCTCGGAGCATCCCACCAAACGGGATGGACTGCACTAATTGCTAATTTGATTATGGAAATGGAGTAGATTGAGATTGAGAATATTATAATTTAATCGTTACTCAGTTTTTCAAAAAGCTAACTATCTGCTGCTCCAACAACAAATAAACTTTCCAGGCTTATTTGACTTCCATACCATCTAGAGCTTTTACACATTAGTAAAGAATTTTCATCCAATTCACGCAACAATTTTGTTATTTTGCGCTCCAATTTGAAATGTCTATGGAATTTTTGGGGATTATTCCCGCTCGATACGGTTCTACAAGGTTAGAGGGCAAGCCACTAGCTGATATCAATGGCAAGCCAATGATCCAGTGGGTATATGAAAAAGCCAAAATCGCACTCAAGCATGTAGTCGTTGCAACAGATGATGAACGGATCATCGCAGCAGTAAAAGCATTTGGTGGAGAAGCTGTATTGACTTCTTCCGACCACACCACTGGGACCAATAGATGCCTCGAAGCCCTCGAAAAAGCTTCTAAAATCCATAAAATTGATTTTGATGTGGTCATCAATATCCAAGGCGACGAGCCGATGTTGCATCCCGAACAGGTCAAAACATTAGTTAATTGTTTTGAAGATCCTAAGGCAGAGTTGGCCACTTTAGTTATCCCGGTTACTGATTCAGTAGATTTAGAAAATGATAGTGAAGTTTTTGTGACTTTTGACAAGCACTTCAATGCGCTATATTTTAGTAGGGCCGTTATTCCGGTAGTGCATGGAGTGGAGAGAGATAAATGGATGAATCACACAACATTTTACAAGCACCTTGGTTTGTATGGTTATTCTGTCGAAGCCCTGAAAAAATTTGCTGCCTTGCCTCAGTCAAACTTGGAGATGATGGAAAAGCTGGAGCAAAACCGCTGGATGGAAGATGGAGGCAACATAAAAATTGGCATTACCGAGCATCAAAGCATTCCGGTAGACACTTTAGAAGATTTAGAACGCATTAGAAAAATAATATGAGCATAAAGAAATTCAATGTTGGAAACATCGAAATTGGTTCGGATCAGCTGTTTCTGATTTCCGGCCCTTGCGTGATCGAGGATGAAAAAATCATGATGTCCACCGCCGAGCAACTCAAAAAAATCGAGGAGCGGATCGGCGTACCCATCATATACAAATCTTCTTTTATGAAAGACAACCGCAGCGATGCCTCCTACTATATGGGCCCGGGCATCGATGAGGGATTGAAAATTTTACAGAGAATAAAAGACGAATTTGGCTTCTCCCTGCTTTCCGACATTCACTATCCGGATCAAGTAACTGCTGCAGCTGAAGTGCTCGACGTACTGCAAATCCCGGCCTATCTATGCATGCAGACCACCCTTGTGGTAGAAGCTGCCAAAACCGGCAAGGTCATCAACCTAAAGCACGGACAGTTCCTCGCCCCAGAAAACATGATCAAGCCAGCACAGAAAATCGAATCAGTCGGTAACGACAAAATAATCCTAACTGAAAGAGGCTTCACTTTTGGATACAACGACATGGTTGTAGACCCAAGAAGCTTTTATCATTTACAAGAAACGGGATATCCGGTCGTTTTTGATGTTACGCATTCCATCCGGAAATACGGTATCCCAAGTGCAGACCCAACAGGTGGAGCTCGTCAATACCTTGAAGTATTAGCTAGAAGTGGCGTGGCTGCGGGAGTTGACGGTTTGTTTGTGGAAACCCACCCTTGTCCATCGGAAGCTTTATGCGATGCTGCAAGCCAATTGGACATAACCAAATTGGAAGAGTTTATGAAACCTCTCATAGAAATTCATAATATTGTAACTCAATACAGATAGAAATAAAACAATCATATCATTAAATAAATACTATGGAACTTTATCTTGATTCAGCTGATGTAAATGAAATAAAAGAGGCATTCGAGCTTGGCTTTCTGAATGGATTAACAACCACACCTACTTTTATGCACCGCCATGGCATCACCGACATTGACGGCACCATCGTTGAATTATCCAAAATAGTCCCTGTTCTTCAGATCGAAGCATTGGGAGCTACAGCCGAAGAAATCGTAGCTGAGGCGGTTCGTCAGGCAGAACTTGGGCTGGACAAAACCAAAACGGTTTTCAAAATCCCTGTTTCGCTCGAAGGGCTTAAAGCCTGCAAAAAATTGAGAGATCAGGGTTTTCTGGTAAATGTACATTTGGTATACACAGTACAACAAGCCTATATGGCCATGGCTGCCGGAGCTACTTACGTTTGCCCGTTGGTTGGCAGGTCTCAAGATCAGGGTCTTGATACCATTTCACTTTTAGAGCAATGTGTAGAAATTGTCAATTATTACGAGTACGATACTAAGATCATGTTCTCGTCTGTACGCAGTATCGAGCATTTTAGAAATGCATTGGATGTTGGAGTGCATACCATCACTGCACCTTGGAAAATCATCAAACAATTGACCGCCAACAACCTGACAGAAATAGGCACTAGAGAATTTTTTGAGCACACTAGGCTGATGACCCAAAAAGTGCGAGATATCGTGACCAATATCAACCCTACAGTTGTGGCAAATGACAGTATACATGATGCTCTTGTTAAAATGACCGTGAGTGGATTTGGCGCAGCCACGATTGTAGATAATGTAGGCGCACCGATCGGAATATTTACAGATGGAGATTTGCGAAGATTGATTGAGAAAGAAGGAGGAGATGCCGTCAACAAAAAGGTGGGAGATCTCAATATAAACCCTCCGAAATCCATAGAATCTAGTGCATTGTTGATCGACGCGTCAAACCTTTTCAAAGATTCACAAGTAGATACGCTCATTGTAACAGAAAACAACAAAGCCGTCGGAATGATTGACATCCAGGATTTGATGAAACTGGACGAAGCATAATCTTTTAGCTATTAGCTTTTGGCTGCTTGCCACTAGCTAATAGCTTAAATAAGCTTGAAGCATTTTAAAATCACTACCATGCACGAAGAAATATTTCAAGACCTTGGAGGGGAATTTATTACAACTTCCTTAACTCTGAAAAACAAACTTCGCAATGTGAAGGCCCTTTTGTTTGATTGGGATGGAGTTTTCAACAGTGGCGAAAAAGGTGAAATCCCCAGCTCGTTTAATGAAGCCGACAGCATGGGTATCAATATGCTTCGGTTTGGCTATTATTTGCTTCGGGGAAATATTCCATATACGGCCATTGTAACGGGAGAAACCAATCAGACTGCTTTTAAGTGGGCTAAAAGAGAACATTTAGATCATGTCTATTATAAGGTAAAACACAAGGCCGACTTGATCAAAGAACTAAGAAAAAACCATGGAATTGAACCGGATCAAATCCTGTTTGCATTTGATGACATCCTTGATCTTTCCTTGGCCAAGGAAGCAGGGGCACGATTTCTTGTCAATAGAAATGCAAGCCCTTTATTCAAAGCATTTTGTGTCAAGAAAAAACTTTGCGACTATATCACCTTTAGTACGGGCAACCAAGCCGCCCTTCGGGAAATTTCAGAAGTTGTATTAAATATTTTGGGCAAGTTTGATGAGACCATCGAAGAGCGCATAGCCTTTGATGGAATTTATAAGCATTTTATCGAACAACGATCTAAAATAAAAACCAACTATAAACAGTCTGTTGAAAGAAATTTCCTGGAAAAAGATTACGAATCAATTATTTAGCCATTTGGAATTATGCGTTTTAAATTACTGCTAGTACTTTTAGCCATTTCTTTCGCTTCTGCCCAAGCAGCAAAGGTAGATACCCTCACAATCCGCAGTAAATCCATGAACAAGGACATCAAGAATGTGGTGATCCTTCCCGACGGATACAGTAAAGAAAACAAGGCCTACGCAGTGGTATATTTGCTACATGGCGCCGGAGGAAATCATGGGCAGTGGGTATCTGGCGCACCTGAAATCAAAGACTTTGCAGATGAAAAAAATCGAATTATTGTATGCCCTGACGGAGGAAAGACAAGCTGGTATTTTGATAGCCCAATTGACCCGGAATATCAATACGAAACTTATGTTTCATCTGAATTGATCCAAGTAATTGACCAAAAATTCCATACCATAAAAAGCAAAAAAGGGCGGGCCATATCAGGACTAAGCATGGGCGGTCACGGGTCATTTTACCTTGCATTTCGCCATCAGGATGTTTGGGGAGCCGCCGGAAGCACCAGCGGTGGGCTCGACCTCAGACCTTTTCCAAACAATTGGGATATCGCAAAGCGAATAGGTATTTATAGTAAAAATCCAGAGCAATGGGAAAGCAGCTCTGTTACCAATATGCTATATCTCATTGGTGGCAAGGGACTAAAATTGATCTTTGATTGTGGCGTGGATGATTTCTTTTATCAAGTCAATAAAAACCTTCATGAGAAAATGGTTGAACGGAATATTCCTCACGATTACATCGAGCGACCTGGAAAGCATAATATGCCATACTGGAAAAATGCCATCCAGTATCAACTGATGTTTTTCAATGATTTCTTCAACGAAGGAAATTAGTTTGCCTTGCGGATTTTTTTATTCCGAAAAGCACTCAAAAACCATGCGGTAAAAGTCCGGATGAGATTGCCATGTCTGTCCGGTCACTATCCTGCCATCCCTCACTGCCTGATCTTTAGCTACAAACGTGCCTCCGCATGATTCTACTTCAAACTTCACATGCTCATAGCAGGTAATGTTTTTATCGTGAACCAGATTAGCAGTTACCAAAACTTGGATTCCATGGCAAATAGCAAAAATAAATTTTTGTTGCTTGTCAAACTCCTGCACCAAAGCAATCAATTTCGGATCGTTGCGCAAGTACTCTGGAGCACGCCCACCAATCAGTAGGATCGCATCATAATCGTCTGCCTTAGCTTCAGAAATGGTCAAGTCAGATTCTAGATAATACCCCTTTCGCTCCACATAAGTATCCCAACCTGGTTCAAAATCATGGATCACAAGATTCAACAATTTCTTTGCGGGGGCTGCTACCGGAGCTTGCCATCCGGCCTCTTCAAACCTGTGCTTGGCGTAAAGGGTTTCATAGCTTTCACCACCATCTCCTGTCACAATTAGTATTTTTTTCATAGTCATAAAATTTCAATGCTAAAATAATGGGTTTTCTCTTATTCATTCTCGACCTGATTCACTTATTTACTAAACGCATTTCAACTTCATGGATTTAAGAAGCTTTTCAGGCCACCTTGTCAGAGCACAATTGTATTTAAGCATTCAAAAAAATAGTCCACAGTAGTCAATGACCAGTATTTATAGTAGTTTTCGGAAATTTAGCTTGGCTTTAGTTCATGGATTATAAAGGCTTTTTTCAATGTGAAAGACTTTAAGAGGTAAAAGGCACTAAAACTAAGCTTTTCGAAAGTGTATTTTAACAATCACAGAAACCAATATTAAATTATAGCGCATGAAAAATTTAGTACTTTTTGCCTTTTTTTTAGCTTCAGGTTTTTTGACGATCAGCTGTAGCAGCAAAAAAACAGACTACTCCTCGGCCAAAAACATCAAAATAAAATGGGAGCTGATCAGCAACTTTGTAGATGTTGAAAATGCATTTGACGCAAGGTTTGTTTTTGAAAACCATGCTAATTTTGCGCTAGATAAAAACTGGAAGCTGTTTTTCAATATTGGCCCGCGCCCTATCATCGACCCTCCTTCGCCACAAAAAGCCAGCGTGCAGCACATCAATGGGGATTGGTACCAGCTCGTGCCTAATGCTGATTTTTCACTACCTCAGCACGAGTCTGTTGAGATCATTTACCGTGGTACCGAAGGTGTGCTCAAGGAATCTGATGGGCCATTGGGCGCTTATTTTGTCTTTTATAATGAAGATGGTTCTGAAGCACAAATTGTGGAAGTTGATTGCGAGATTCTCCCCTTTACCCGAGCAGAACAACTCAATAAAAATACCGAAGACAAAGAACCGGTGCCTACTTCCGAATACCGCTACCACAACAATGAAGGTCTGGAAGTATTGTCGGGGGATAAATTATTGGAAATTATTCCTACACCATACCAAATCAAGACTACAAGCGGCTCAACTAATGTGGATGAAAAGTGGTCTATTTTCCATGAAGATGGATTGGATAATGAAGCTGGCTATTTAGCCGAAAAGCTTAAAGCCATTACTGGTGTGAATTTCAAAGTCGACACAAAACTCTCCGGCAATCAACAGATTATCTTAAAATCGGGAAATATCCAGGTGAATGGCGTGAAAAAAGAAGCCTATTATCTGGATGTAAAAAGCCAATCAATAGAAATAACCGGAAGCGATCCTGCCGGCGTATTTTATGGAGTTCAAAGCTTGATTGCCATGATTCCAATATCTGTCCATCAGGAAAAATCAACGTCAATTTCTTTTGATCATGTTTCCATCCAAGATGCTCCCAGGTTCGGATTCAGGGCTTTGCACACCGATTTGGGAAGGAATTTCCAAACTAAGGAAACCATCATGAGAAATCTAGATCTTATCTCATTTTACAAGTTAAACAAATTCTTGATTTACTTGACCGAAGATGAAGGATGGCGACTTGAAATCCCTGGTTTACCTGAGCTTACGGAAGTTGGCGGACAGCGCGAGCATACCTCCAGTTATCACGATCCGGTTTTGCATCCGGCTTATGGATCCGGCCCATTTGCGTATGGCGAAGGCTCTCACGGAAGTGGATTCCTTACAAGAAATGATTTTATAGAAATATTGAAATACGCAAAAGCACGACATATCCAGATAATTCCTGAATTGAACTTCCCAGGACATGCCAGAAGTTCAATTAAGCCCATGGAAGCCCGCTACGAGCGCTTGATGGCTGAGGGTAAAGAAAAGGAAGCCAATGAGTACAGATTGGTCGATCCTGATGATAAATCAGTTTATATTTCTGCACAATCGTTTAAAGATAACGTCGTGTCAGTAGCGCGAGAATCCACCTATCGCTTTTATAAAAAAGTGATGGATGAAATCTCCCTGATGTACGAAGAAGCCGGATTAAAACTGGTTGATATCCATACCGGTGGAGACGAGGTGGCTGAAGGTGCCTGGACAAAATCACCACTTGCAGCAGAAGTGATGAAAGCCAATCCAGAATATAAAGACCCAAAAAACTTGCAGGCATATTTCTTTAAAAGATTACTCGAAACTTTGAAAGATGACAACTATACTATTCATGGATGGGAAGAAGTTGCCTTGTTAAAAAACGTAGACGGTTCTTATGATCCCAATCCGGAATTTGTTGGCAAAAATGTGATCCCATATGTGTGGAATAATTTATACGGAAGTCAGGACTTGTCTTACCGCATCGCCAATGCCGGCTACGATATTGTCATGTGTCCTGTGTCCAATTTTTACTTTGACCTAGCTTACGACAAAGATCCCAAAGAACCGGGATTGTATTGGGCGGGATTTGTACGCACGAGAGACGCATGGGGTTTTGCCCCATTCGACCTATTCAAAACCACAACCCATGCCGCTAACGGACGGGAGATAAACCGTGAGGTGGAATATAAAGACATGGTACGTTTGAAACCAGAAGCTCGCAAACACATTCTTGGTGTTGAAGCGCAATTGTGGAGTGAAACAATCAAAGGAAGGGATATGATAGAATATTATATGTTGCCAAAATTGTTGGGATTTGCAGAAAGTGCCTGGGCTAGGGAGCGCGTATGGGAGACCATAGATAACGATGAAAAGCGTGAAAAATCCATGGATCAGCATTGGAACATTTTTGCCAATACACTCGCACAACAAGAATTACCTAGATTGAGCTATTTAAATAATGGCTATAATTATAGAATTCCGTTACCAGGTGCTATCATAGAAGACGGCAAGCTATTTGCCAATATAGAATTTCCGGGATTGGATTTATACTATACCAATGATGGGTCCGAGCCGTCGACCAGTTCCAATAAATATACCGAACCGATTTCTGTTTCCGGCGAAGTAAAAATCAAAGCATTTGATGTGAGCGGAAAAGCCAGCAGAGTAGTTGTGACCTCTCCTGAACAACAGAAAATTGATATTGAGAACAGGAATAACTCGAATTGATCTAGGCACATTCCATATTGGTCGATCCGTTTGATATCAAACGGATCGACCAATATTATTATAGCCAATAACTCCTGCTATTCAATTTATAAAATCTGCTTTATATAGGAAATTTATCCTTTTTCCAAAGTCAGATCGGAGCAATCCATAGGAAAAATACAGATATAGAAACGGGAATCCATGAATTCTCAAATTCAACTACAGCTTATCTGTCGACTTTTTATTTGGAATTAGGTGCTACTTTCAATTCTGATGGCGATTTAAACTGAATATTTTTCTTCTTCGCCTCAGTGTCCATAAATGTTTTGAGTTCTTTGCTAACACCCCCGTTAAGTTCCAGACTTTTCAGTGTTGCACTCGATACACAATCACCAGACTCTTTCAGCTGTAGCCGGATTACATTAAACTGTACCGTAACTTTAGTATTGGAACCTATATCCTTTCCATTGCCATCACCATTAAAGATGAATTTTTGTACAGGGCCACCACCTCCAAACTCATCCAGAGTGTGATCATTGTCAGTATAGGTTTGAGAAGCTGTAGCTGGCGTAATTATCTTTTCAATAACATAACCGGGATCAACATTAAAAACGGTAAAAGTTTGATCTTTCTTTCCATAAGTCCAATCTGATTTTGTTTCAGAGGCCGTTACTACAATTCGTGCATCCACGCGGTTGGATCTATTGATAAGCGTGACATTACAACTCATAGTGGGCCCATGTCCATCAAATTCAAGATCACCCTTACTTTTGCCGGGTTTGGCGGCATGAATAGGAAGAACCGTAAGGTTAGATGGCGTAAAATTCTTGAATTTTGTTTCGCAAATATCCGGAGATGGCTGGATCACACCTATTGTGGAAATATTCTGATTTTTCCACCGAAGGATTAGCCGCTTACTATTGGTATTGAGTGCAACACCCGTACCTCCCAGATTTAGTGTCATATGGTAGTGCGTGGGCTGATCTAACTTATTAGAGACATCCACTTCCCTATTTCCAACCACCTGTATCACTTGGATATCCGTCATATCAAAATCATATCCATAAAATTCGATTTTGTTACGGCGATTGGCAGATAGTGACATATCAATTGCCAATGGTACGACAGAACAAAGTTGAGGTTCCAATGGCGGCAGATCCGTACCCAGGAATTTTGCTTTGATGCGCTGCAATCCCTGTTGCATTCTATTTCTAAAAAAATCCACATTACACCTCACCTCTGCTCCGGAAGCAGCAATCCCCCGATTGAGTAAATTGGTCACTTCATTGGTGATGGTACTTTGCACCCCTTGTGGAAGATCTCTGATCACTTCATTGAGAATATCCTGCCAATCGGCAGAAGCAAGCCCAAGCTGGGTAATGCCTCTATCCAATGCAGCGATAACTTCTGTAGAAATATCAGGCACAATGCGCTGACAAGATTTTATCATATCGCACCCGGCGAGTAATACTAACAACAAGGCAATCGTAACAGTTGATTTTTTCATTGCAATTGTATTTTGTGGAAAACAGACATATTTCTTATCAAGACATTAGATAGAAGTATGCTGAAATAAAAACTAACACATACTTCTGACAACCGAGTGCATTCAAATTGTCATCTAATCGGTAGCATAATTTAAGCAATTATGACGTTATATAAAATACTGTAACAGTACTTATTTATCATATTTAATTATATACGGAAAAAATAAAACATATATCTATTTGCAATATACCTGTTACATTATTGAATGCATAAATATATATTTTCACCGTACAGATACGTTCATTTTTCATATTGTGCATGTAGTCTTTGCAAAATATTTCGTACTTTGATGCAAATGATTTTTCAAAATCTTCTCAAACCAAATGTTCCGTAAGTTAATCCACCAAATTATGTCAAAATTCACAGTTAATGCGCATCGGCGCGATCCATATAGACCGTTTAAATTTAGAGTAAAATGGGATGGAAAAGTTATTGCAGGGGTATCTAAAATAAGTGGATTGAACAGGGTGACCGAGGTTATCCCCTATCGGGAAGGAGGCGACCCAAGCAGTGTAAATGTCACTCCGGGCACTACGAAATTCGAACCCATTACGTTGGAACGGGGTATTACCCATGATGCTGAGTTTGAAAAGTGGGCAAACCTGGTTTTTTCCATGCAGGGCGATGCAGATATGTCGCTCAAAAATTTTAAAAAAGATATTCTGATAGAATTGCTAAATCTTAATGGCCAAGTTGTTTTGGTGTACATGGTGTACAGATGCTGGGTTTCAGAGTACCAGCCTTTGCCTGAATTGGATGCCAATGGCAACTGCATTGCCATCGAAAAACTAGTACTGCAACACGAAGGATGGGAAAGGGATCAGGCTGTGAAGGAGCCGGTGGAGCCATAAAAATCATAAACATTGAGTAGTTTGTAAAATTTTATTTCTACTATTTTGTTGATATGCTGGCTGCTTTTTTTAGGACTTGTGACGCCTCAGTTTTATTTGCCATTGTCAAAGTATTGTTCAAATAGATTCTTTGGCATGTTGTTTAGGCCAATAATAAAGTCACTTTATAAATGAAGAAACTAATCTTAACAATCACTTTTTTCAGCTCTTTAACTCTTTCGGCACAAGAGAGAGAGTTGAACAATCTTGGAATATCAGAAGATACTACCTTTAGGATTCATGGTTTTGAAACATATATTGATAGTTTAGATATCATCATAAATTCAACTGAAGAGTTCATTTATTCTAATGAAGATAAAGTTGAACTTATGGCAATAATTGAAGATTCCAATAAACCTATCCCCCTTCCGAATCGAGAATGGCCGGATAACGTTTCAACTTCTATCAATATGCTAAGAAACGACAAAAATGAAATAACCTATTATGCAGAATACCCCACAAGCGAATCTGGTGATTGGTCAATTGGTTACCAATATCTTATTAATGGCGCAAGCAAGAAAGTCATTTCATTCAGAAGAATAGCTAATTTTTTCAATAGTGAATGCGCATCGGGGGTAGTCAAGGAACAATCGACATATTATTTCTCTACAAACCAAAAACTCATTGGGAAATCTTATTCACTTTTGAACCAAGAAAATAAAGACCTAACACATGAACTATGTTTTTTTTCATATGACTATGAATATCAAATAGCCAAAAATCTTAGTAGTCTAGTAAAAAACCTAAATATCAAAATATCAAAATAGTATGCTTCACAGGCCCATGAGCGCCGATGACCAACGCCTGTTCGATGTCGGCCGTTTTGGAAGGCCCAGCGATAAATACGCCAAATCCGATATTTGCAAGATCTACCAGAGCATAAGCCTCATGCATGTCGGTTAGAATATTTTCCTTTTTCAAAACGATGACAAGGTGGTTTGCCAAGAAAGGCAATTTCCGAACCTGCATATCATTTTCATCCAACCAAACAGCTCCATTTTCAGCAACGCCAAATTGACCAGAAATGATAACCATTTCGGGTTCATTTATCATCTCTGAAGAAAGCAATTCCTCTGAATTTTGAACCAGATCAATTATGGATTTTTGATGCTTTTTTTGCTGTTCTATCCATTCAATCATTTTGTCAAAGGAGTCTAAATCCATGACCTCTGCACCAGAGCTTTTTGCAACAGTGATGAAATTCCCAATGTTGTTTTCATGGATTTTAGAGCCTTTTTTCCATGGGTTTAGAAGGCTTTTTTCTGAGGGTTTATTCATAGCGATATGCTTCAAGATACTTTCCCTGCTCATGTATTTCGGCGGTTTTTATTATACCATTCTTGGAAACTTTGATCTGGAGGTGTTGGCATTTCGCGGGCTTTTCCCCAAGGGTTTAATCTGTGATATACCAAAAATCGAGGAGCGTGTTTCAAGACAAAACGAGCCATCTTTCCTGCTCTTTGAAAGAGTCGAGGATTAGCCAAAACGCGGCTTGTAATTTTCAACAAAGCCTCTTTTTCCCATGAAATTTTCCCTTGTGCCGTCACTTCCTGTCGCCATTGATACAATTGTTCGTGTATGTTGATTTTAACAGGACAAACGTCGCTGCACGAACCGCAAAGGCTGGAAGCAAATGGCAGATCGGCATGCTTATTCATGTCAATGCGAGGAGTCAGGATGGAGCCTATCGGCCCGGGAATGGTATAGTTATAACTATGCCCACCGCTTCGCCGATATACCGGACAGGTATTCATGCAGGCACCACAACGAATGCATTTTAAGGCAGTCCAAAATTCTTTCTTTCCCAAATGTTCGGACCGACCATTGTCCACAATAACCACATGAATTTCTTTGCCCTTTTCAGGCTTCTGGAAATGGGAAGTATAGGTAGTGATCGGTTGTCCGGTAGCACTTCGTGCAAGCAATCGGATATAAATTGCCAAATGATCTTTTTTGGGAATGAGCTTTTCAATTCCCATGGAAGCAATATGGATTTTAGCATGGTGCACACCCATATCTGCATTTCCCTCGTTGGTGCAAACTACAAACCCACCTGTCTCAGCAATGCCAAAATTTACTCCGGTCATGGCAGCTTCAGCTTTGACGAAGTGGCCTCTTAGACTATTTCGTGCCGCATTGGTCAGATACTGAGGATCGTCATTGCCCGGCTCCGTGCTTAGTTCCTTCTCAAACAGCTCCCCAACTTCCCGCCTTTTCATGTGAATAGCAGGCATCACAATATGGCTTGGCTCCTGGTGATCCAGCTGAAGGATACGCTCGCCAAGATCAGACTCGATCACTTTTATTCCATGCTTCTCTAAGTATGTATTCAGGTGACATTCTTCCGTCAGCATGGACTTGCTCTTCACAAGCTTTTGAATCTTCGCCTTTTTGAGAATACCCCTTACTATTTCATTATGCTCTTGTGCATCGGTCGCCCAATGAATTTTTATTCCATTTTGAAGTGCGTTTTTCTCAAACTCCTTTAGATAATGATCGAGTTGAGAAAGTGTATGCTCTTTGATGGCCGAAGCGTGATTTCTAAGTTGCTCCCATTCAGGAATATGACCCTTTTGGAGATCCCGTTTTTGACGTACAAACCAGAGTGCCTGATCATGCCACTGTGCTCGATCGGCATTTTTTAAAAAAATATCGGATGCTTCGGCATGGCTCATTTCATAGCCGTATTTAGAATCTCAGCAATGTGCATTATCCGGATAGGTTGTTTATTTCTTTTTATCAAACCTTCCAAGTGCATAAGACATGACATATCTGTGGCAGTGATAATCTCCGCTCCATGGGATTCATGGTCTTTTATTCGATCCTTTCCCATCTGTACGGATACACCCTCTTCAAACACGCTAAAAGTTCCTCCAAACCCACAGCATTCATCTGTGCGATCCAACTCCACGAGTTTCACTCCCTTTATGGAATAAAGTAACTTTTCTGCTTTGGCAAATGGCTCCCCGGCCAATTCACTTGATTTTGCATTACGCAATCCCCGCAATCCATGGCAGCTTTGGTGCAGTCCAACACGATGCGTGAAGCTGCCTCTTAGTGAATCAATTTTTAAAACGTCGCTAATAAACTCAGTTAGTTCGTAGATGTTGTTCTTTAGTTTGGAATAGTTTTCATCATGCAATTCTTTGGGAACATGTTCCTTGATTTGCAACACGCAGCTCCCTGATGGACTTACAACAGCATCATAATCTTTGAAAAGCTGAATGAAGTGGCTACAAATCTTAATGGTATTCCTTTCCATTCCAGAGTTAGCCAATGGTTGCCCACAGCAATTTTGATTTGGCGGGACTTCCACCTCCACCCCAAGCTTCTCCAATAGCTGTAAAGTATGAATACCTACATTGGGATAAAACTGATCGATGTAACATGGAACAAATAGACCTACTTTCATGGATTTTTGGGGCATTTCAGTTTAAATTTGCTCTATCAGGGCAGCATACCTCGGAATCATCTAAGTTGTAGGTGCCCAGTTTTTAACATGCTGTTTGGCCACTCCTAGTCCTTCTACTCCAAGCTCTACTACATCACCATCTTTTAGAAATACCGGCGGATCAAATCCTAGGCCAACACCATGAGGCGTACCGGTAGAAATAACATCTCCGGGCATTAGGCTCATAAATTGTGAAAGGTAAGAAACGACATGCTGCACCTTAAAAATAAAATCATTGGTACTCCCATCCTGAACTTTATTGCCATTCACTTTCAACCAAAGTTTAAGATTATTTGGATCCGAAATTTCATCTTTCGTCACAAGGTATGGTCCCAATGGCGCGAATGTATCACAGCTTTTCCCTTTGACCCACTGCCCCCCTTTTTCGATCTGAAATTCACGCTCGCTCACATCATTGTGCACTAAATAACCCGCGACATAGTCCAAAGCATCCTCTTCGCTGATGTAGTTAGCCCGCTTACCAATCACTACTGCTAATTCCACTTCCCAATCAGTTTTTTTGCTATTTTTCGGAATAACAATATCATCATTTGGGCCAATAATCGCGGATGTTGCCTTGAAAAAAACCACTGGTTCTTTGGGGCATTCCATGCCGCTTTCCTCAGCATGTTTTCTGTAATTCAATCCGATGCAGATGATTTTTCCCGGTCTTTTTATCGGCTCTCCCAATCGTATATCAGGACTCACCTGATTGGCTGTTGCAGACTCAAATGTTGATTTCAGTTTTTGCAATTCCCCATTTGCAAAAAATTGCTCTTCATAATCCCTAATTAAATGACTTACATCGTAGCGGGTTCCGTTCAACTCAATTCCGGGCTTTTCAAATCCAGGTTGTCCAAATCTTATTAGCTTCATTCTATTGTTTGATTATAATTAATTATTCAAGGTGACAAATCCTCCATCAATGGGAAAGTTGGATCCAGTAATAAATGATGCTTCGTCAGAGCAGAGATAAAGCACCAAGGCACCTATTTCTTCTGGTTTTCCCATCCTGCCAATTGGCTGGGTTTTAGATAGTTTTTCAAACGTCTCCTTCTCCTTTCCTGGATAATTTTTGCTGATAAAACCATCGACAAATGGTGTGTGTACTCGTGCCGGAGAAATGCTGTTGCACCTGATTTTGTTGCTGACATAATCTTTCGCCACCGACAATGTCATAGAATGAACCGCACCTTTGCTCATCGAATAGGCAAACCGATCAGGAATTCCAACATGGGCGACGATCGAAGAAATATTGACAATTGCGCCCCCTCTCGATTTCATTTTTTCTACTCCGGTTTTGAGGCAATGAAAAACCCCTTTCACATTGACGTTATAAATCCTATCAAAATCATCAGGTGAGGTATTGTCGACATTCCCAACATGAGCGATGCCTGCATTATTGATCAGAATATCTAGTGATCTTCCATTCGTTGCTGTTTTAAACGCCTGTTCTACACTTATCAAATCCGCAACATCGCATTGGATACATTTGGCAGTCCCTCCCATAGCGGTAATTTCACTCACTACTTTTTGGCCACTCTCCACGTTCAATTCCAGTATAGATACATCAGCTCCGTTGGCTGCAAGTGCTATGGAAATAGATCGCCCAATTCCGCTACCACCACCGGTCACTATTGCTTTCTTTCCTTTTAAATTAAATATATGATTGTGCATTTTCCATTGTTTCCTTAAAGATATGAATTATGGCAAGCAGGAGGGCCCTGCAGGCTGAAATGATTTATACTGCAATACAAATTCCTGATGTCCTAACCCTTCAGAGGCACTTTTATTTCCCATGGAAATTTCATGGATTTTGGCCAATATTTCATCCGCTATGGTTTGGAGGTCCGCGTCACCCAATATGACTTTTCCGGCATTCACATCCATGTCATCCGACATCCTATCATAAGTTTTTGGATTGGCACAGATTTTAATCACCGGAGAAATTGCCGACCCAACGACTGACCCTCTACCGGTTATGAACAAGATGATATGACATCCACACGAGATTAACTCTGATATCTCGGCATTATCATTGATATTGGGAAAACCAAACCTCGGCTCTCCGTCCGGCACCACATCCAATAAATATAAACCTCCTTTTTCAGGAATATCTCCGGGCTTTAGCAATCCAGAAATTTTACTACTACCACTTTTACTATAAGCTCCGAGTGATTTTTCTTCTATCGTACTAAGACCTCCATCGGCATTTCCAGGTGCAAAACTCGCATGCCCCATCACGGTATAATAACGTGCTGCCTTTTGCATGGACTTTCTAAGCTCTTCTGCCAATCCTAGTGTTTGTGCCCTTGATACCAAATGGTCTTCACAGCCTATCATCTCCCCGGTTTCTTCAAAAATGGCTATACTATTTTCATTGGAAAGCTTGTCAAACACCATACCCACAGCCGGGTTTCCACTGATACCACTTGTGGCATCTGACCCTCCACAAATAGCCCCAACTACCAAATCACTCAACCCCATTTCTACCTTAGGCGTCTCTTTCAATATCAAGCGTGTTTCTTCCACCCACCGCCTTCCCTCCGCGACAGTCTTACGGGTTCCCCCAGTTTCCTGAATCACCAAGGTATTCACTGGCCTTCCACTTTCTTCAATCGTATTGGCAAGACTTCGCTTATTAAAACTTTCACAACCTAATGAAACCAGCAATACCGCTCCTACATTCGGGTGGGTGCAAAGCCTCTTCATCACCCTGTCTGCATGTTTATTTGGGTAGCACCCTCCAAAACCAATAACCTGAACTCCATCATGCTTATATGGAATGGCTATTTCGGTACTTACATGGTGTGCGCATTCTACAAGGTAAGCTACTAAAATCAGGTTTCTAATACCTTTCCTGCCGTCTTTCCTAATATAACCTTCCCACTTACTTCCCTTCATATTCATTCTGGTTTTCTATCGTATATGTTTGGGAATAATCGCTCTGTAAATTATGTATATGGACTATTTCTCCAGGTAAAATATCCTTGGAAGCAGAGCCTATTGGGATACCATATTTAAATATTTTTTCACCTGCGCTGATTTTCACGACGGCCAGCTTAAAACCAAGATCAATGTGTTGTGAAATCATTAGCTCCTTTCCTGAAATTACAACCTGTTCGCCTTTGGCTATCTCCCTCCTTGCCACCAAAACATTGTCTAGTGGATTTAGCCTGATCAGATTATTTGAATTTTCCATTGATCAATCGAATTATGTCCCAAAAATTTAGATGCAAAAAGACATTAATGTTTTCAAAAAACCATCAATTAAGACCAGTCCCCTCCAAAATGTTGGAAATAAAATATATGGCAACTATCTAATTCCGAACAACAAGCC
Source organism: Bacteroidia bacterium (assembly GCA_030426345.1). Classification (GTDB taxonomy): domain Bacteria; phylum Bacteroidota; class Bacteroidia; order Cytophagales; family Cyclobacteriaceae; genus JAAUQL01. Next base: position 7,681 of record JAUHYU010000026.1, on the reverse strand, counting down.
AATGTAAAAAATCATGCTAAAATGCATCTAAAATCCATGATTTTGTCACAATCTATGATTATAAATGTTATGATTTAATACTTGTAGGCAGGTACCGACACCTATGATGATCGTATCGCCACTAAAGCCCTAAAAATCCATGAAAAGAGTAATTATTTAAATCGGGGTAAATACGCTATGTGCCCATTTGTCCCAATTCAATCACTAAACAGATTTTGGTGAAGGCATATCGAATTCTGCATTTCTTGGATCTGCAAGCAGGCGGTTTGCCTCAATTGAATGATCACCCACAAAATGCTCTGCCTCTCCGTCAAACTCGAGCCACGGGCCAACAACATATTCTGCTTTGTCTTCAGGCACCCCCATTCCGTCACGGGCAATGGCATGGATTTTCATAAACTCTTCATATGCCAGCTTGTTATCACCAAATTGACCTGCCTTCGCATTAAACGGTACTTTTTCGCCCAACCGATAAGACGTGTTCATCAAGTGACCAAGTGTACAGCTATAGTGAGCATCATACATCGTTCCATTTGCCATTTTTGGATCACCAGCACGACATGCGGCGATAAAACTACCATAATTTCCCCCCGGAGTAATCTCTACTTCATTAATCTTCACATTTCTAGGTTGACAGCCATTGTGAGATTGATATTCGCCATTGATGAGCTTACCACCATCTTCAAAATAAAAATGGTTTGTCACCTGCTTCTCATACCCTTCGTAGTTGACATTCCGCACATTGAAAAAGACATATTGTCCATTTGCAAATTCGGCAAGAGCAAACATAGTATTCGGCGTTTCACCCTGATCCTTCCAATTGAATCTTCCTCCGATGGCCATTACACGTTTGGGATGTGTATTTTCAATCTCAGGGTCTAACGCCCAGTACGCAACATCAAGCTGATGCGTTCCTTGATTATTCAACTCCCCATTACCCACAGCCCAATTCCAGTGCCAATTGTAATGCACCAGATTCTTATTATACTGATCGATAATGGCAGGTCCTTTCCATAAGTTCCAATCCAAATTTACAGGTGGGGCAGATGCAGGCTGAAAGCCAATGCCCTCACGTGGTTTGCATGCAAACCCATGTGAAACCACCATTTTTCCATACTTTCCTGAGCGAATATCTGATACCTGTCTCGCCCAATTTGGATCGCTTCTTCGCTGAGTACCATGCTGAACAACAATGCCATATTTTTCAGTAGCTGCCAAAGCGACGCGTCCTTCATAAATGTCATGGCTAGCCGGTTTCTCAACGTAGCAATGTTTTTTCGATTGGGCGGCCCAAACCACCATTTGTGAATGCCAGCTATTTGGCGTTGCAACACTAATCGCATCAATATTTTTTTCATCAAGGACATGACGCACATCTGCAACTCCCTTTACACGACCACTAATGCCTTCTTCTTGTTCGCGTAACTGTTGTACACGGTTTTCCAACACGAGGCTATCAGGATCTACAAGATATACGATTTCCACATTTTCCAGTTTGCTGAACCCACTAATGTGACTTTTCCCTCTGCCATTCACCCCACAAACTGCTATTCGGAATCTATCATTGGCCCCCATAATCGAGCCATATGATTTTGCACTAAACCCCATTGCGCCAATAGTTATGCCTGCGCCACCAAAAATACTCTTTTTAATAAAACCTCTTCGATGTGTCATGTTAATTGATGAATTAGAACTAAAAATTTTCAGGTTTACTTTTATTGCTAGTGCAAAACTACCCAACCATGGATTTGAATACGTCTAACTGCTCTTTCATTGCAGCTACTCTGTCAGCGGGTTGAGTTCGCGCCTCCAGCAATATCCAGCCTTTATACTTTATATCTTTAAATAAATTCATGAGCTTTTGATAAGGATAATCACCCACATTCAATTCACGAACATGGACTGTATCGCCAAACCATTTTTTTACCGAATTGAAATTTGCTTCCAATCCCGGTGGCAACAAATCCTGATCGTTACAATTCCAGCATATTTTGACACTTTTCTCAGTCACCTGATCAAAAATGGCCTTCATATTTGGTAACTGTTGTGTCAATTTTCCATGAACTTCTACGCGGACTAATTGCCCTAGATCACTGGCATATTTACCTACTTCATTAAACGATGCTGCAATCTGAGCAATGGTCTTCTCTTTGGAAACTTCGCTAGGCAATCCATTGGGTTTAACTTTTATCCCCGTGGCTCCAATATCCTTGCAAAGTTTGAGATATTCCTTTGTTCCCTCAATATTCTGACGAACCTCAGCTTGATCTGTGTAGTGATAGGCATAATTTGATCCGTATCCAATACATGTCACCGAGCTATCAGCAAAGCGTTTCTTTACATCAGCACGCTGACTTGCCGACAGATTGGTCTCAACTCCATGAGCATGTTCAGTTCTCAACTCCACACCAAGCAAGCCTGTCTTTTCACAGTTTGTGATGAGTGTTGGCAAATCCCAGTCTTTGCCCCACTGGTAGGTCACAAGACCAAGTTTCATTTTAGATTTTTTAGCTAATGCGCTAACAGAAAATGGGTCTATCAATGATAGACCCACTCCAGCAGCAACACTTTTTTGTAAAAAATCACGACGTGACTTTCTAATATCCATATCTGATTCTAATTTTTTATTCATGAGTAATGATTCAACTATACCTTATCTGGAACCACAAATTCCCCGCGGTAATTTCTGGTCAGCATTTCATCCGCTTCAGGGTCATTTACAAAGTTTTCAGAACTTGGGTTAAATGTAAGCACACGATCTAATCTATAGGCGATGTTGCCAAGATGTGCCAATCCAGAAGCAAGGTGTGCGGTTTCAACAGGGCCATTCAATATGGTTTTATCATGCTTTCTTACTGCTTCAATGAAGTTAGCAAAATGACCATCCGTTCCTCCTGCACCTCGATCCATACCGGTTGCTGATTCCCCACCATCTTCGCCTGACTTTCCTGGGGTTCTGTCTTTACCCATATATGTCTTATACTTATCATATCCATCAACCACAAGTATCCCTTTATCACCATAGAAGATATTACCTACTGTAGCTCCTTCCTCAGTGTTTGTACACCATGGACGAACTTCAAATTGGATTATCTTATCTTCATCAGGATATTTATAAATGGATGTCAACACCTCAGGAACTTCCTTGCTGTCATTCCATAGAAATTTTCCTCCCATAGAAGTAATTTTTGTAGGAAGACCAACGTCCAATCCCCACATACAAAGATCTGTTTCATGGATACCTTGATTACCCACATCGCCATTGCCGTAATCCCAGTTCCAGTGCCAGTTGTAATGAACGAGGTTTCTCGTAAAAGGACGTTTTGGAGCAGGACCTGTCCACAAATCATAATCCAACCCATCAGGTACTGGTGAAAATCCTTTATCACCAATATCACCTCTCCAACGAAATACAAGACCACGTGACATATATACTCTACCTATATATCCATCGCGCATCAGTTGAACTGCTTCTTGAATTGCAGGAGAACTTCTTAGCTGTACACCATGCTGAACGATACGATCGTATTTAGATGCGGCCTCTACCATCTTACGACCTTCCCATATATTATGGGAACCTGGCTTTTCAACATAAACATCCTTCCCTGCCTGGCAAGCCCATATTGTTGCAAGCGCATGCCAGTGGTTTGGCATGGCGATACTGATCACATCTATATCCGGATTATCCAAGACCCGACGTAGGTCTTGCTCTAAAGCCACGTCTTTATTGTAGGTTTCTTTGAAGCTTTTTTGTCGTTCCTTCATCAAGGGCATATCAGGATCGCACAAAGTAGTTACTTGCACATTTTTCTGTACCATCAAGCTTTTGATATGGCTTTTTCCACGACCATGCACGCCCAATACAGCTGCGTTGATCCGGTCATTGGCTCCGAAAGCATTAGCTGAAATAATTGTAGGGGCTACAATTGCAGCTGATCCTGCCGCTGCTGTTTTCTTTAAAAAGGATCTTCTTGATTCTTCCATATTTTATTATGTTTTAGATTAAAAAGATTTGATTTTGGTAAGTTTCAAATACAATTATTGTTAGAATAGCAAAACCAGACAACAAACTGTCAATCGATTTATGAAATTCTTTACAATAAATATACTTTCAATCACAAAAGAAAGGCTATAAACAATAATTTATTGTTGCTTTATCAAAACAAAACCCACTTGGCAACAGTGTTCACCAAGTGGGTTTATTATTTAAAAAGGTCTATTCTCCTATTTCACCAATAGCTTCCATCGGGTCAGTATTAGATACACCTGCAGGTTGAACCACGTGCGTCAAGGGCTCTACATTGTTCTCAGAACCATCATACCCAGTTGTTTGATTCAAGGTATTCTCTACATTACCAACAATGTAATCCTGATAGACCGGCCAGTAAACATGCTTTGGATCGATCGTGTATTTAGTAGTTGTATAAGTAGCCCATGGTACCTCATCACGGAAAAAAGAGTTTTTCTCTATCATTCTGTCATAGTAAAAGTTATTTGCTGACAAAGACTTTTCGATATCGTTTCCATTGATAGAATATGTCTTGCCATTGTAAGCTTGCTTTCCTGTTTTTGCAAAAATAACAGACATACGTACCAACTCATCATGACGATACTCTTCTCCGAACAACTCACGGTTTCTTTCGTCAAGTACTGCACCAATCCCCATAGTTTGTACATCTCCTGCGTCATACATTACTATCGCATTTGCCCGCTGACGAATGGTATTGATATCATCAGCTGCTCCAGCATAATTATTTTGCCATAATCGCGCTTCGGCTCTAACCAAATAGGCTTCTGCCACTCTCATGATATACATATCCATTTTTCCTCCATCCTGTCTGTCAGGACGGCTTTCCTGATTCAAGGAATAAAATTTATACCTAGGATACCCGTACCAGCATCGTATGGTATCCTCACAAAGCAGCGTGCCATCAGTATGACGTAAGCGAAGAGGCTGTAAATAGTAAGGGGCAGTAGATGGGTCATCTTTCAATGAAGGATTGTCATACAATACATCTTCCATTTCCATCCAGCTAACATCTTTGTGACGATAGTCCTGCTCATCCACCATACCACCGTAATTCCATATATCATACTGGGAATAATTGGTCGGACGGGCAAAGCCTTGGCCCCTACCATATTTCTGCATCATCTGTCCACCTTTGTCGCCTGTTCCCTGTTGAACGTTGGTACCTGTGGCACTACCAGTTGGTGGAGCCGTAACTCCTTTGTTGGTACTTACAAAGTTAGGGCCCCAGGCACGTATCCTAGCTGATCGTCCTTGGCTTCCCAAAACAAAAGGTTCATTTACCACAAGCCAAATCCCTTCAGGATTGCTGGTTTTTTGAGCTCCTTTATCCATATGCAAGTAATTCACTGCATCAGCCGATGCATAGCCGGTTTTACCCGGATACCTTTCTCCGGTAAATGGGCTGAGCGTATTAGCCACCTCAACAGAATCTACACCTGAAGGGATATCAGCATCCGTAAACAACCGAGACTCGCCATCATTAAAGATATCATCCATCAATTGTTCAGCATCAGCGAATCTTTCATTCAACATATAATACTTAGCTAAAAGAATCCTTACCGCATCCCTGGGTGGTTGGCCAATTGGCAATTCACTTTTGGGCTTGACATGTTGCACAGCATATTCCAAATCCTCTATCATCTGATCCCAGATACCCTGCATATGAAACACTTTAAAATCCCTTCTCGCTTCAGTTACTACATTGAGTGGAAGAGCCACATTACCAAACTGCATGGTCAATTGCAAATAATAAAATGCCCTCATAAAATAGGCAGTCCCTAAAATATGGTTCCTTTCAGGATCATTTTCTCCTCCTTCCCAATCCGGAATATCTATGTAATCGATGGCTGTATTTGCAGCTTTGATATGTTTATAATTATCCGCATAAAAAGACCTGGCACGTCCCGCATCATTGTTCCTGCTATTGAGTGGGGTTGCATAGGTACGCAAATCAACCCAAGCATCCGGCTTATCTGTAGCACTGACCACAGTTGCATCACTCATGTTGCTATTAAACATCAATTCTCGGGTATCGCCATTCCACTGGTTAAAAACGCCTTTAATTGATCTTTCCACTGCTGTTTGCAGTCCAGCTGCATCAACGAATGTATTTTCCGGGCTCAAAAAAGACAATGGCTTTTCATCCAGGAAATCATCACTACAGGAAATTGAAAACAAGAGGAACACCACTACGATCACCCCTTTAAATAATTTTATATTTTTCATATTTAATTTATTTTCTATGTTAAAAATTCAACTTTCTATTCAGTCAATCGCCTGACTAGAATGTGAAGTCTAAACTAAAGGAATATGTTCTAGGCATTTCCCTTTCTGATTCGGGGTCTCCATAAATCCAATCCGTCCATACTCCGGCATTTTCAATATTAAATGCCAATCGCACACGGTCTATTTTGATTTGCTCTAGAACATTAGCAGGCAAACTGTAGCCAAGAGAAACATTTTGCAAGCGCACGTAGGATTTAGATAACGCCAATTCATGACCTCCCAATCGAATTGAATTGATCCTTGCTGCATCATCTGTCTGATTCAGTGGAGTCCAGTAAGGAACCTTTCTCCAGTTGTGGTTTTTGATGTACCCCTGTTCCCAGTTAAATGGCTGGATGGTACGCCCCTTATAACCAAGTCTTGCAAGGAACACCACACCTAAGTCGAATCCTTTCCATTCTACGTCGTTCCTGAAAGTGATATACCAAGGGTTATTGCTCAGGCCAAGGAATTTCTTATCATCAACATTAATAACGCCATCCTGATTCTGATCTACAACCCTGAAATCTCCAGGAAACAAACCATATACCGCAGCCTCTGTTTCTTCACCCACTTGATAAACACCATCTGCCTCAAAATCCCAGATTACGTCTTTGTTTTCACCAATAAACCATCCATTTTGTAGATCATCTGGTTCTGCCAATACAGGATTTCCACTCCCATCCAACACAGGATTTCCTTCTGCATCCGTGACAGGAAGTGGATCGTTTCCTAAAGTTGTGATTTTATTGGTATTGTAGCTAAAATTCAAGCTAGTAGTCCATACAAAATCTGTAGAACTTATATTGGTACTTTTCAATCCTAGATCAAATCCATTATTTTTTAAATTACCTATATTCGTCTTAGCAGAAGGCAATCCGGTGAGATCAGGTAATTTCTGATCTAAAAGCAAATCCCTTGTTTCTGAAGTATATACATCCAAAGATCCCGTTATCATACTGCCGAAAAGACCAAAATCCAATCCAAAGTTAATTGACTCTGTTTTTTCCCATGACAATTCTGGATTGGCGATCCTAGTAATTTCTGTATATGCGGCTGGAAAATACCCGCCATCATAGTTGAGATAAATATTGTTATCAAGCTTAGCATAGGCATTGTAATCTTCCAAACCACTACTATTTCCATTAACACCCCAACTGGCACGAAGTTTTATATAGTTAATGAACTTTGGGGCTGCTGCCATAAAGTCCTCGTTGGTAATTGTCCATGCTCCGGACAATGACGGGAAATTACCATATAAATTTTCCGCTCCAAAGCGAGAGAAACCATCCCTTCTGATGGATGCAGAAAGATTATATCGATCACCAAAGGCATAATTGACCCTACCCATAATCGCAGTCCGAGAATTCACCTCATCATAAGATC
>JAUHYU010000025.1 GCA_030426345.1 Bacteroidia bacterium | reverse complement strand
TGGCTTTTGGAATGCTTTTTCCAAATACAAAACTGATGCTGCTATTCCCTCCCATTCCCATGAAGGCAAAGTATTTTGTGGCCATCTATGGAATTTTCGAGCTTTTTAGCGGTATACAGCGAGCCGCAGGAGACAATGTAGCGCACTTCGCGCATCTCAGCGGAATGCTGGTCGCATTTATATTAATAAAAATATGGCAAAAAGACCGTAAGCAGTTTTTTTAGTATAATTAGAATTAAAGAAAGCAGTTAGTATGAATACTATCATTGACGATTTTAAGAACGCTTGGCAAAGACCCAATAATGGGTTGATGCAGCTCATCATCATAAATATAGTTGTATTTGTGACTCTTGGCGTTTTAGCTGTTATCTCCAGCATTATCGGTGCGGATTCCCTATTTACATTTGCATATAAGCAGTTTACCATTCCTGCACCATTCGAAGAATTCATCTTTAGGCCATGGACGATCGTCACTTATGCTTTTGCGCATAGCTTCAGCAATATGTGGCATATTATCATGAATATGCTGGTATTGTATTGGTTTGGAAAAGTCTTTGTCGATTTTCTCGGATCTCAAAAACTCATCAATCTCTACGTGATGGGTGCCATTGCCGGTGGAGCTACCTATTTATTGGCGTATAATCTCATTCCATTTTATGCCGATCGCATCAATATGTTTGATGGGATGGTGGGTGCCTCTGCTGCTGTATATGCCGTTTCTGTAGCCACGGCCACTTACTGGCCAGAGCATCGGTTTTTCCTTTTGTTTTTTGGTCCGGTCAAAATAAAATACTTGGTGGGTATTTACCTGTTTTTTTCCTTTTTGGGAAGTGTTGGCGACAATGCCGGAGGAAATCTGGCCCATCTTGGCGGAGCACTCCTCGGTTTTGTATATGCCAAGCAACTTATGAAAGGCAATGAACTGGGCAGGTGGGTATTCACATCCATGGAATTTATAAAGAGTTTTTTTGTGAAAAGCTCAAAAATAAAGGTGAGCCACCGGCAGAAAAAATCATCATCTACCAAATCATCATCAACTCCTGTATCCAAAGAAAAGAGTTTTAGCCAGGAAGAAATTGACAAAATTTTGGACAAAATCTCAGAGCGGGGCTACGACAGCCTTACCAAGGAAGAAAAGGAAAAATTGTTCAATGCGAGCAACAAGTAAATGATTTTTAACTTAAAATTGTTTCCACCTTATACTTCCCTTCGAGGTGGAGTAATGACGCAGGAATATTCTGCACAATTTCTTCGATGAGCTTAGCAACGAGGTTTTTCTGTACGTAATTTCTAGAAACCACCAAACTAATTTCCCTTGCCGGAACTGGCGATTCAAAATCATATAGATATTCCTCCTGTTCTGTATTTAAGTTTAGTGTGGCGAGTTCGGGGATCAGCGTAGCTCCTTTCTTCATCTCTACAATACGCATCAGCGATGCAATCGAGCTGCTCTCAAAGGATAAGTTCATGGATTTCTTTTTATTATGATCCAAGAGACAAACATCCTCCGCCTGATCGCGAAAGCAATTTCCTTCGCTAAGCATCCACAAATCCATGGATTTTAGGGCACTTTTCTTGATCGGAACCTGATCACTCCGGTGCAAAGGCACAGAAGAATAAAGATAAAATCTCTCGTAAAACATTGGAGTGGAAATAATATCTGAATGGGAAATGGGCGTGGAAATAATGCCTGCATCAAGCTTGCCTGATCTAAGCAGGGAAATGATGTCATGGGTTATGGCCTCTTTTATGCTCAAAGAAACCTCATGATACTTTGACAAGAACTTGTCCAAAAACAAAGGCGCGAGATAAGGCCCCAAAGTAGGAATAATGCCCAATCTCAAGTTTCCATCCAGCCTGTTGGAAAAATTGTTGATCAAGTTCTTGGTTCGATTTATCTCCTGCAAAACCTTTTTAGCCTGCCCTAATAAGATCGTTCCGGCATCAGTAAGCACCACAGGCTTTCTGCCTCGATCAAGCAACTGAACTCCCAGTTCCTCTTCCAATAATTTTATCTGTGTGGTCAATGCCGGCTGCGTGACGTGCATTTGTCTTGCCGCCTTAGAAAAGCTCTTGTCATTTTCAATCGCCACAAAATAAGCAAACTGATTTAGTGTCATTTATTATAACTATTTATAATACAAATATAAATAATATTAATAATCATTATATTCTTTTTGCCGTATATAACTATAACAAAACCATAAATAAAATAGAATAGAGATGAAAAATTTAAGCAATCCCGCACAGTTGAGCGATGAAAAAACAGCTGATTTGATAAAACAATTAAACCATCTTTTGGCAGACCTACAGATTCACTATCAAAATCTTCGCGGCCTGCATTGGAATATCAAAGGCCAATTATTTTTTAGCTTGCATGAAAAGTTTGAAGAGTATTACACAGAATCGGCAGAAATCATAGATGAATTGGCGGAGAGAATCCTGACTTTGGGAGGTACACCATTGCATTCTTTTGAAGATTACCTGAGTGAAGCCGCGATAAAAGCCAAAAAAAATGTTTCTGATGGAAATGAAGCATTAGCCATCATTGCAGAAAACAATAAAGTATTGCTTCATGGATATCGAGAGGCTTTGAAGACCTCAAGTGATATTGATGATGAGGGCACTACGAGCATGATGTCTGACCTGATCAGCGCCACGGAAAAAAGGCTTTGGATGGTACAGGCCGCCATGGGATAATCAGGCATTATTTTCCCGGCTCAGGAAAGAATTATTACTGAGCCGGGAAATTTCAATACAATTAGCTTGTCAAAACTTCATCAATCTTTCTTATTTCATCTTCATCAAATTCCAGTTTTTCCAACGACTCAAGATTGTCCAGTAATTGATTTGGAGAGCTCGCCCCGATCAGCACAGAAGTCACGCGATCATCTTTCAATAACCAACTCAACGCCATTTGACTCAATTTTTGTCCTCGCTCTACAGCAATTTGGTGGAGTTGCTTGATTTTAGGAAGCTGGGCTTCAACCTGACTTTTTTCCAGATATGTCATCCCTTTTGCAGCTCGTGAATCTTCCGGAATTCCATCAATATACTTATTGGTGAGCATCCCTTGCGCCAGTGGCGAAAAAGCAATACAACCAACTCCATTATCATCCAAAGTTCCCAATAGATCATCCTCCACCCATCGCTCAAACATCGAATATTTCGGCTGATGAATCAGGCATGGAGTTCCGAGGCTTTTTAGGATATCAAAAGCTTGTTGGGCCAAGTCGGCAGGGTAATTAGAAATCCCCACATACAAAGCTTTTCCCTGCCGTACCAGATGATCTAGTGCCCCCATGGTTTCCTCCAGTGGAGTATCCGGGTCTGGTCGATGATGGTAAAAAATATCCACATAGTCCAACCCCATGCGCTTCAGGCTTTGATCGCAGCTGGCCACGAGATATTTTCTGGAGCCAAGATTTCCGTAAGGTCCCGCCCACATATCATAACCTGCTTTGGAAGAAATAATCAGCTCATCGCGGTACCTTGCAAAATCCCTTTTCAACAACAACCCAAAATTTTCTTCGGCAGAACCATAAGGTGGGCCATAATTATTGGCCAGGTCAAAATGGGTGACTCCGGCATCGAATGCTGTGCGCAAAATATTCCGGGCAACTTCGAGATTGTCAAGGAAACCGAAATTGTGCCATAATCCCAATGAAATGGCTGGCAGCAAGATGCCGCTATTCCCGCATCGGCGATAGGTCATTTCGTCGTACCTGTCTTCTACTGCTCGATATTCTGTCGGATTGGTTTTGTCTGAAATTCTCATGGATTAATAGGGTTTTTAAATGATGTTTGAATTTAACAGGAAATATCACGTTGGAAAAATTCCTTGCCCAAAATCAAAAAAAATGCAAGCCTTTCGACTTGCACTTTCGTTAAAACAGACAACCTAACCATGAAAACTTTCTAAATAGGATGCGAACCTTTTCCCAAATACCTCTTGCTACATCCTTAAGATTCGCATCCTTATATTGTTCCAACCACTCTTCATTCCCTTCTCCAACTTCCTCAACCTATCGCCACTTCTTTCTATCTTCATTCTTGCACCACATCCAATTTAACGGGAGGGTTTTCCCGAGCGATGAAAAAAACACAGTGAAGGGGTATCAACTTATGAATTGATACCAAACAGTAAACAAAAACGGTGATTAGAGTAAATAAAAGCACTTTTCAATTCATGGGTTTTAGAGGCTTTTTTTTAAATATTTTATCCTAATAGGCGTAACCCTTTGTAAATTCTTTCCGTTAATCGTAATATTACATTTTAACGATAAGGCAATGGGACTTACCAAATCATTTCATTTTAGCGAAGCGCAAAATCAAATGGCCAATTACGCCAAAGCATTCGCACACCCTGCCAGGATTGCCATCCTACAGCAGATTATCAAAAATAAAAGTTGCATTGTTGGTTCGCTCGCGGACGAGTTGCCACTTTCTCAATCCACAATTTCGCAACACCTTAAGGAGTTGAAGAATTCTGGGATAATCAAAGGGGAGATCGAAGGACCGTCTGTTTGTTATTGCATACATAAAGAGAATTGGGAGAAGGCACGTAACATACTGGAAACACTTTTTTCACAAATGGATAACAACTGTTGCTAAAGATTGACAATTAATAATATTATGTTTCACAAATAAAATACACACGCATGGATGCCAATGAAGAATTAAAACAAATCGTAAAGGATCGTTATGGAAAAGTCGCTACTTTGGAAAAAGAGCATGTACCAAACTCTTGCTGCGGACAATCAGACTGTTGCAGCTCGGATGATCTAAGTGTGTTTTCGGAAGATTACACCAAATTGGAAGGTTATGACCCAAATGCTGATTTGGGCCTGGGTTGCGGTCTTCCCACAGAATATGCTCATATCAAAGCTGGTGATACAGTTGTAGATCTCGGCTCTGGAGCTGGAAATGATTGCTTTGTGGCACGAAGTATCGTGGGCGAAAGCGGCAAAGTGATCGGTGTCGACATGACCACAGAAATGATCGCCAAGGCCAGAAAAAATGCTTCCAAACTCAAATTGAATAATGTAGAATTTCGCTTGGGCGAAATCGAAGATTTGCCGATAGATGATGCAGTGGCCGATATAGTAGTTAGCAATTGTGTGCTAAACCTCGTTCCTGACAAGAAAAAAGCATTGAGTGAAACTTTTCGTATCCTCAAAAATGGCGGGCATTTTAGCGTGTCTGATATTGTGACCTACGACACAATACCTGAAGGATTGCGCAAAGAGGCGGCACTTTATGCTGGTTGCGTGTCTGGAGCATTGATCAAAGAGGATTATTTGAACCTTATCAAAGAAGCAGGATTTACCAATATTAAAATCCAGAAAGAACGCAAAAATGATTTGCCGAATGAAATGTTGGAAAAATACATGACCAAAGAGGAAACAATTGTGTTTAAAAACGAGTTTGCAGGTATCGCCAGTATCACGGTTTATGGCGAAAAACAATGCTGCGACAAAACAACAAACTGTTGCTGATAGTTTTAAATATAGAATGACTAAAGAAGTTTTTAATAAACTTGCACTTACTTCGGAGTCTTTGATCAAAGACTCCGAATGCATTTCTGAGCAAAGGAAGCATTTGCTTGATGAGTTGTGCTTGTACATCAAAGGAAAGCTGGATTCCAAATCGGAAGTCAATTTGGTTTTTATTTGTACGCACAACTCCCGTCGCAGCCACATGGCTCAAATTTGGGCGCAAGCCGCAGCATATATGTATGATGTGCCAAATATCCATACCTACTCGGGGGGAACGCGAAAAACAAACTTCAATACCTCCGCAATCCATGCCCTCAAAAATGCAGGGTTCAAGATTAGTTCGGCTAAGGATGGAAAAAACCCTAAATACAAAGTTCGGTTTGCTAAAAAACCAGAAGCTTTAATCTGTTTTTCCAAAGTATATGACTATAAAAAGAACCCTAAAGAAAATTTTGTTGCAGTAATGACTTGCTCCGAAGCAGATGAAGCTTGCCCGGTGATCAATGGGGCTTCTTACCGCACAACCATTTCATACGATGATCCGAAAAAATTTGACGGCAAAGAAAACGAGCTGGCAGCCTATCAGGAGAGAAGCGAGCAAATCGGTCGGGAAATGCTCTACGTGTTTAGAAATGTTGCTGCAATGATGAAATAGCTTGATGCCTATGAGGGTATGGGACAATAAAATTGATAAAAAAGCGCTCTAAATCCATGGATTGGCAGTTAAGAAAACAAGAGCACTAAGTTGAAATTGTATACTTTATCCCTTTCCTAAAATAATCGTAGAATTGTACTTTTCGATTGCTCTGCATTTTTTTGATATTCAATACAGGGTATTTAGCGAGTAATAATTATTGTTCACTACCTCAATGACTAATATTCATTACCGCTTTAATTAATCATTTCTAATGGTTCAGTGTATTCTGGGTCAATCTGCAATTTCATCCCTCTGTTTGGTTCATGGATTTTTGATGGTTTTTTCGTTCCCTTTTTGGGAGTTGCGACCTCATTCCCCCTGTCCATTTTCGGACAGGCAAGAAATTTTGTGATTGCTGCCAGCTTGGTTGGCAGAATCAGAAAACACTTCTTGCAATGACAGCGCCGAACCTTCGTCTTCCACTTTTCTTTTCCCGATCGCATTTTCAGAATGCGGATCATATCGATATTGGTTTAGTCCCAATTTCTATCGAATTTTATCCTTATAAAAATTTGATTTTTCCTGAGGTAGTGGTGGGTAATAGAGAGATTTTGAATTCCTTCAAAGTCCGATTTGTACCGTGATTGTTATTTAGGTCTTTACACGATTTATAAAACCCACTCGCATCTTGAGCCTAAGGCAATGCTTTTAAAATTTGATCCGTCGACTTTCTACCTGCCGGATCGTGATCCAGGAATAGGAAAACAGTTTTATATTGTTCAAGGATCGCGTGGGCTTTGTCCAGGTTTATCAGGGAATTGAGCACCAGATAATCTGGATTTTTTGTATGTCGCTGACCCTTTTCCACATAGCTAAATAGGTCAAATATTCCTTCTAACACAGATAGCATTTCATGGATTTTTGACCCTTTTCGATGGTATGAATATCCTTGGGCAGAGCAACCCTTCCAGTATTTGTTGCGGATCGACCATCCGTTGTTGCTGGGGTTTCCCAATCCGAAATAATGCTTGTACCTATATTGAAATACAACTCTTTGCAAAACGGTTTGGCCGTTTCCATTTGGATCCCCCTAGAGTTCAGGTAGGATGTAATGGCTTGATTGTGGCCTAGTTCCATGGTTTTGTGGATATGGATTTTGCTGTCATTTAGTGAACCTTTGCTTTCATGAGAGGTTGTCGGCCAGTAATGAATTAATGGTTTTTAGTTGCTTTAAAAAAAAGCGGAGTCCAATTGGTTTTGGATAGTCTGAAACTATTGGGTTGGTATTGGTTGAATTATTTAATAATCGAATAAGTAAAAATTAAAGCCGATGATAAGCAAGAATAAGATAGCTGTAAATAAGGAGATGTTTACACTTTTGTTTACCCCAGCAAAAAAGCACTTACAAGTTTTACCTCATAAGTGCTTGATTAATAATGTGAACCTGGAGGGATTCGAACCCCCAACCTCCTGATCCGTAGTCAAGTGCACTATCCAGTTATGCTACAGGTCCCTAGTGTTAAAAAATGTTAAATTTTCTAAAGCGGTCGCAAATTTAGGCAATTAATTGCCGTTATAAAAGTAATTCGTGTTTACGATCCTATAAAAAATAGTATCTTTGCGCAGTAAATTTTTTTTTATGATTACGAAGAATAATAAAATCAAACTTGTTGTTATTGTTTTAGTGTTAGCCATCTCACCTTTTTTTGCTTTTGGGCAGGAAGGCACTCCGAAAAACACCAAAGCTACTCGTGCAAAGAAAGTAATTCAGGAAAAAGCTGGAAGACCGGATGTCCCAGGTGACTTGATGATTGAATTTGGTTTTAACTGGATGCAGGAAAATACACCAGGGTATGGCTTTAAAACTATAGGAAGTAATACATTCAATATGTACTATCTACTGGATATGCCTATCGGGGATTCTAAATTTTCTTTTCATCCTGGAATTGGATTTGGTACAGATAGGTTTTCTTTTGATAAGGATATCACTCTTGGTTATGGTTTGGATAGCCTTGGTAATAGTGAGGTTCAATATGTTCCTTTGGATAGTATATATGGCGCAGGAAATTCATACAAAAAATCTATAGTTAATGCCAATTATCTAGACATCCCGTTTGAGATTCGGTGGCATTCTAGACAATACGACCCTAAGAGGTCTTTCAAAGTAGCTGTTGGAGGCAAAGTAGGAGTGCTTATAGATAGCAAAACCAAAATAAAATATAAGGATGGCGGAGAGACAAAAAAAACCAAGCAAAAGGAAAATTTCAACCTAAGTACTATCCGATATGGTGCCTATGCTAAAGTTGGATTTGGAGGATTTAGCTTGCTTTATTATTACAGCATTTCTGATGCATTCAAAAAGGATAAGGGGCCGATGAACACTACAACTTATCCAATGACGATTGGTATGTCTTTGGCTCTTTTCTAAAGTAACATGTGCAAAGAAGTATAACAAAGTATCATTCCTAAAATAACCCCAGCATACACTTGAGTTGGTGTATGCATATTTAGGGCAAGCCTAGCGTAGACTATCATCCCAGATATATATGTCATTGCTGCTAAAATTACTGCAAAATGTGGTAACGGGTATGAAAATTTTATAGCAAGCACAAAACCTATTACCCCTCCAATGCCGGCCCCGTGCACACTTATTTTCCAGAAGAAAGTAATTGTGGTCAAGATAAAAATTAAGACAGTCGTGGTGGCAAAAACTATGAATATCAGGTTGTTAATTTGCAGTTTTGTGTAGAACATATACGCTGTAATCCCATAAAACATAGTAACGAATAGGAATGGGGTAATGCGCTGTTTCCTATCTTCCATGCCTAGGTCAGTGATAAAATTGGAAAGGCGTAGGGTTCCAATGCTGATTGCCGGGATAATGAAGGTGACAATAAATACTATCGATAAGATCTTCATCAACGATTCTTTTTGCAGAGGTTGCATCATTGATGAAGCAAAAATAATGATAAATAAAAATAAATAAGATGGCATTAACAATGGATGGAATACCAAAGATATGATGTGCGCAATTCGATCTCTCACTATAATTCTTTTCTTAGTCTTGCCACAGGTATATTGAGTTGTTCCCTGTATTTAGCCACAGTTCTTCGGGCAATATTATACCCTTTTTGTTTTAATAATTTTTCCAATTTATCATCAGAAAGTGGTTTTTTCTTATCCTCTTCATCTATTATGGATTTTAGATAGTTTTTTACCTCTCTGCTACTAACATCATCCCCTGACTCCATAGCAATGCCTTCTGAGAAAAAATATTTTAAAGGATATATTCCAAATTCAGTTTGTACTGATTTGCTGTTTGCCACTCTTGATACTGTCGAAATATCCATTTGGATTTCGGTGGCAATGTCCTTTAAAATCATAGGTCTCAGTTTGCTTTCATCACCGGTGAGAAAGAAATCATACTGATAATTTATAATTGTACGCATTGTGTTGAGTAACGTTTGCTGTCTTTGTTTGATGGCGTCTATAAACCATTTTGCAGAGTCAAGTTTTTGCTTGACAAAAGATGCAGTTTCCCTCAGTTTCTTGTCCTTTTTCTTGGATTTATCATACGTATCCATCATTTCCGAATAGGATCGGGATATCTTTAACTCCGGGGCGTTTCTAGAGTTAAGTGTTAGTTCTAATTTTCCATTATTATTTGAAAGCAAAAAATCCGGGATTAAATATTGGGTTTTCACCATCTCTCCCGAAGATCCACCTGGCTTTGGGTTTAGCTTTGTAATCAGCTGAATTGCAGATTTTAGTAATTCTTCGTCTTCTATGTTTAGCCTTTTAAGAATTTTATCGTAATGTTTTTTTGTGAAATCCGTAAAGCAATCTTCAATGATTTCAATAGCCAACACGACTTCCGGGGAATGATCTATTTTTCTCTCAAGTTGTAAGAGCAGACATTCCTGAAGGTTTCTTGCGGCAATTCCAGGAGGATCAAATGATTGTATTTTTCTAAGTATTTCTTCCAACTCGTCCAGATCCGTCTCTATATTCATACTAAATGCAAGGTCATTGATGATAGCATCCAACTCCCTTCTAATGTAACCGTCATTTTCAATGCTTCCTATGAGCTGATACCCAATTTTTTCCTGCCTTTCGTCTAAACCTAAAAAGCCGAGTTGGTCTGAGAGTTGGTCGTTTAGTGTGGTTGATGTTGCCAACGGGATGTCCCTATCTTCCTCATCAGGATTGTTGCCGTCCCCTTGCATTTTATAGCCACTGAAGTCATCGTGTAGATAATCTTCAAAACTAATTTCCTCTTCGGTTGAGTCAGGTTTTTCTTCATTTTCATCCTGTCGATCCGATAATTCTTCAGGTTCTTCCTTGCCTTCCTCTAAAGCGGGATTTGCTTCCAATTCTTCCTCAATTCTAGTGTTTAATTCTACGGTAGGAATTTGTAGTAGTTTTATAAACTGAATCTGCTGTGGAGATAGCTTTTGGCTTAAGGTCTGAATTAATCCTAACTTTTGCATAGAAGGTTAACTATGATTTTTTGCTCAAATTTAATACAAATCTTGATTCTTTGTATAATGAATTACATACTCCAATAATATACATATAAATCCGTTAGTTCATTTCTTTTATTAAATTTGCGCTTCTTTTTAGAATTGAAAAACAATTAGTGTGCTCATGGCAAAGCGAATAAGAATTAAAGATATTTTGATAAACCCTAAGATCGGAGAGGAAACCTTGGTGAAAGGGTGGGTCCGAACCAAAAGGGGCAATAAGAACGTAGCATTTATTGCGATAAATGATGGTTCTACCATTAAAAATCTACAAGCTGTTGCCGATCTAGAAAAAGTAGATGAGGGGTTATTGAAGTTAGTAACAACAGGAGCTTGTGTCTCAGTATCTGGACAACTGGTTGCATCGGAAGGAAAAGGACAAACTGTAGAACTTATTGTTTCCAAGTTGGATGTATTGGGAGAAGCCAATCCAGAGGAATATCCATTGCAACCTAAAAAGCACTCATTAGAATTTTTAAGGGAGATTGCACACCTAAGACCAAGGACAAATACTTTTGGAGCCATATTTAGGGTACGTCATTCGATGATCTTTGCAGTACATAAGTTTTTCCATGATAAAGGATTTTATAACCTGCACTCACCTATTATTACGGGGTCTGACGCCGAAGGTGCAGGAGAGATGTTCAGGGTAACGACACTCGATCCGTCACAACCACCAAAAACAGATGATGGGCAAGTGGACTTCTCCAAGGATTTTTTTGGACTTGAAACTAACCTGACTGTTTCAGGTCAGTTGGAAGGAGAGCTAGGTGCGCTCGCATTATCAGATGTTTATACTTTTGGCCCAACTTTCAGGGCGGAAAACTCCAATACGACAAGACATCTTGCTGAGTTTTGGATGATCGAGCCTGAAATGGCCTTTTATGAATTGGAAGATAATATGGATCTTGCAGAGGAATTTTTGAAGTTTCTTGTACAATATGCATTGAATAACTGTATGGATGATTTGGAATTTCTCAACCAACGGGTAATTGAGGAGGAAAAAGTCATGAAACAGGAAGAACGGAGTGAGCTTTCGCTCATTGAGCGCTTGCAATTTATAATTGACAATGATTTTGAACGCGTGGATTATACCGAGGCTATAGATGTCTTGAAAAATTCAAACCCCAATAAAAAGAAGAAATTCAAATATCTGATTGATGCTTGGGGTGCTGATTTACAATCAGAGCACGAGCGTTTTTTGGTAGAAAAACACTTCAAGAAACCCGTGATTTTGTATAACTACCCTAAAAGTATAAAAGCATTTTACATGCGTCAAAATGAGGATAATAAGACGGTTAGGGCCATGGATATATTGTTCCCTGGAATTGGTGAGATTGTCGGAGGATCCCAACGGGAAGAGCGCTATGATGTGTTGAAGGCACGAATCAAGGAAATGGATATTCCTGAGGAAAGTATGTGGTGGTATCTGGAAACCAGAAAATTTGGAACAGCACCGCACAGCGGGTTCGGGCTTGGCTTTGAAAGATTGATGTCTTTTGTGACAGGGATGAAAAACATCAGAGATGTTATCCCATTCCCAAGAACTCCAGGTAATGCAGCATTTTAATATAATGCTGTTTACTGTTTATGGAATTTGAATGCTTTATTGTAGCGGGAAACCGGATCCCTTACAATTAGAAGATAATATCCGGAGTGTAGGTTTTTTACGTTGATTTTATACTTAGATGCATTGATTTCGTCAAGATCAAACTCAAGACGGTTACCAATGATGTTGTACATTTCAAACTGCACTTTTTCAAGCTGTGAATTTTTCAAAGTAATGTTTAAAAAATCCATGGTTGGATTGGGATACAACTCAACATCCGTTATTTGCTGCAGGCTTTCTGTTTTTAATTTAGGAAACTCACTCTTGTTTTCATCAATGGTGACATTCTGACTAAAGCATATTTGGGTCGCCAGCAAAAAGGATAATATGGTCGCCAAGTAAAACTTCATTGTCTCATAGACTCAATTAATGTGATCGATTATCTTAGTTTAATAGTACTTTCACTATTCATAGCAAATATTAAACCAAAGGTAAACACTATGGTTTAAATTAAAATTTATTGAATGTTAAAATATGCAAATGTTTGTTAAAACTGATACTATATATTGTTTTAAACATAAGATAGAGAAAAGCAAGTGCAAAACCTACTAATTATTTTCGTAAAAAACCCGGAATTAGGCAAAGTGAAATCCCGGTTAGCAAAATCTATTGGCAATGAAATGGCACTTTCTGTTTATAAGAAGCTACTGAATCATACCAGAAATGTTGTAGTGGATTTGAAAATGGATAAATGCGTATACTATTCCGATTACATTGATTATGATGATTTATGGGAGGTAGATAATTTTCAGAAATCGCTACAACGGGGAAAGGATTTAGGTGAAAGAATGCATCAAGCCGTTGTTAGGGCATTTAGTGAAGGTTATTCTAAAGTTTGTATTATTGGATCAGATTTGCTTGAATTGAAGCAGGAAATAGTGGAGGAGGCTTTTCAAAAGTTGCATGGAAATGATGTGGTATTGGGACCAGCACAGGATGGTGGATATTATTTAATTGCTATTAATCGTCCACAGTCTACACTATTTGAAAATAAAACATGGGGCACAAAAACTGTACTTGCAGAAACACTCGCAGACATCAAAGAGAGAAGGCTTAGCTTTTCAATGCTTAAGCTTTTGAATGATATTGATGAAATTGAGGATATCAAAGAAACCGACAGGGGGTATTTACTTTCTTAGATAAGCTTATCCATATCTCTGACCAGAATTCTCCGACGGTCAAAATTGATGATGTTTTTATCTTTTAGCTCATTTAGAATCGTAGTCACTGTCTGTCTACTCGTGCCAGTTAGAGATGCTATATCCTTGTGAGTCAAATAATTTTTCATCATAGTTTCAAAGCCAACCTTTTTCCCTTTTTCATTTGCCCAATCACGCAAAAATTCTACTATTCGCGTTCGTGAATCTTTGAAAACCAATGATTCCACTTTGCGTTCCAACTTTTTAATTCGCAGACCAAGCAGCTTATATATTTTCAAGCTCAGAGCTTTGTTGTGAGCCATGAGTTCTTTCATTTCATCAATATTCATAGGGCAGATGGTGGTATTGTCATCCATTGCCTGTGCAAAATCCGATCTTTTGTCTTGGCCAATGAGTGCTAATTCACCAAAAATCTCACCGGCAGAAAGAATTGCCTTTGTCACTTCACGGCCATCTTCTATATAGCTGCCAATTTTTACCCTACCTTCTGCTATTAGATATATATGTTCTGATTGTTCGTCCTCGAAATAGATAAAGGCATCTTTTTTATACTTGTGAAAACCATGCTTTTCCTGCATACTTGGAGATTTGTGTGGACAAAGGATGTTGTACAAATCTATGTCCTCAAAATACCAAATATTGCTTTGATTGTTCATATATGTATTGTTTTAGCTGACCTTTCATAAAGTTAACAAGTTATACTTTAATATAATAAGTAGTTATTGAAATTGTTTAGTAATACTATAGATGCACAAGCAAACTGTATTATTATGATTAAAGTGTCTTATTCAATACAGTTTTGTTGTAATAATTTCTAAAACTCCGACCTTATGGATGAACTAATTAACTACAGAATATGTTGGGTTGTCAAGGGTTTTATTTGCAAAAAAGTGGTTGAAAATCCATGAGCTGAACTCAGTTTTTATTTGGGAATTCGGGGAAGTAATCCACTAATGAAGAAGTTTTATTTTGGTAATCCATTTTACAAATATAAACCTGAAGCCCATTTGTGAGGGCAAGATATTCAGCACGGTAGTGTTGATTATAAATAGAAAGCTGATCCATGGATTTTTGAGTCAATTTGATCTTGGTAGATTTACATTCTACCACTAGGAAGAGCCCTCCTTCTCGATCAAATACTATGGCATCACTCCGTTTAGTCATTTTATTCACCTTCATCCCGTCTTCCACAGAGATCAGTGACTTGGGGTATTTCATATGATTAATCAAATAGTGAATCAAATGTTGCCGCACCCATTCTTCGGGGGTAAGTATGATATATTTCCTCCTGAGTATATCAAATACGGCTTTTTTTCCATGAATTTGATTAATGCGATACTCAAAGGGAGGAAATATTAGTGAATCCATGTATTTCTTGTTTTAGTGTTTATATGAAATTGGGCCAGGCCCAAAGGTAATAATTAGAATTTCTTGGAGTATTGATCTAAATAGATCGGTGTGTTTGGATTAACTCATGCCCATTCTGTTTCATGGATTTTGGAGTCTTTCTAGGAAACTAAATCTGTAAAAGGCGTAAAGTCAATTAAAAAAGATCACTTCAACAAACTAATTTTGAAGTGACTTTTTCATTTTATTGAATAGTGCCGATTTTGGCACACAGATTTTAATAGCTATTTCAAATATCCCTATGGCAAGGGCTTGACCATAATGCTCTTATAGTAAGCCACACTTCCCGGGTCATGACCTTGAAGGGCAAATGTGCCGCTTTTGATCACCCTGTATACGCGATCACCCTCACGTTTTGGGCTTTCAGGTTCGGTATAATCTACCACGACAGTATCGTTTATTTCGATAATTACCCGTTTGCCCTCTACCTTTATGTATTCAGTATACCACTCATTGTCAGATACATAGTTTTCCATGATATTGACTATATCATACAAACTACCGGTACGTTTCCAATCTCCATGTGAATTATTGACCTGAACTTCATAGCCATGTAACGGCCAATCACCTTCTTGATACTGAGTGTGAAAGTAAATACCCGAATTCGCCTTTGGTTTGGTCATAACTACAGCTTTAAATTCGAAATTTTTAAAATCGTGATTTTCTACATCTCCTACATAATACAGATGAGCTTTTGGGCCAGCCACTTTGATGCTTCCATCCTCTACTGAAAAGGTCGAAGCGCCTTCACCTACTTTCCAACCATCTAGATTTTTTCCATTGAATAAAGAAATCCAACCATCGCTTTGCTGACCAAGAGCGAAAGTCAAATTTCCAAATACCATAATCAGTAATACAAGGTAATTTTTACTAGTTTTTAGCATTATAAATTTGTTTAGTTTATAGGGGAATGAACTATTTGAGGACCCCTTATTCCTGGGTTAGACATTGTTATTATTGTTTCGTAAATATATCCAAATATTCAAAAAGTCCATGAATTATTAAAAGAGAATCAAAAGAGCGTTTCTACTAAAAATATGCCAAAAATCGATTTCTCAATGAAAAAACAATTTCGTGCTGAAAAAATGGAAGATGTACTGAATTGATTGATTAATATTTCATGGATTTTGAAGGCTTTTTTATGTGGATTTAAATCAATTTCACTAAGGCATCGATGGCTTTTTGCACGTTATTTCTGACCTGAAGGATGTCAGCTTCCATCATGTAGCACGGAGCAGTCACTATTTTGTTTTCCTCATCGATAGAGATTTCATCTACGGTTTTCATCACTGCGGTCGCTCCTGTTTGGTCAATGCCCTGACTAATAGCATTTATTTCATAAGGAGATGGTGCTTCGGTGGTTCCCACCGTGAGGGAGGCCGAAATGCCTGAATTTTCCATGGCTTTTGCAATGACTGTTGGTCCCATGCACAAACCAGCGATCGGTTTTTTGGATTTTGCCATCGCTGTAATGGCATTTTTGACTTGGGGGTTTATTTTTCCTTTTGGTCCTTCAAAAGCCCATCCGGTCAGGTTTTTGGCCGCACCAAACCCTCCTGGAATTACCAAGGCATCCAACTTATTGCTATCGAAGTGATCCATGCTTTGAATATTTCCTCTAGCGATTCTTGCAGATTCTACCAGTACATTCCTAGATTCATTCATTTCTTCTCCCGTGATATGGTTGACAACGTGATGTTGTTGGATGTCAGGTGCAAAACAAACTGCCTTGGCACCAACCTTTTTGATGGCCAATAATGTAAAGACTCCTTCTTGAATTTCTGTTCCGTCGAATACACCGGCTCCAGAGAAAATAATCCCAATTTTCATGATCTAGTGATTTTTTTATGCAGGCAAGTTAAAAAAGAGGAGTGTCAAAGGAAAATCAAAATTGCAATTAGATCGTAGCGATATTAGTTTTGTGGATTATTTGATCTATTTTTAAACTGGACGGATAGCCACAAAATGACCACCATATTAATCTTAGGATTTGTACAAGCGCTCTTCTTTGCCATACTGGCACTGACCAAAAAGAACAAAGAAATTGCTGATTATATTCTAGCAGCTCTTTTTTTGGCTTTGTGCTACCAATTGGGAGTTAATTTTATTTTATCCAGTGATTATAAATATGACTTCCCACATTTGCTTGGCACAGCAGATCCGCTGGCATTGGTGTATGGGCCGTTGTTGTTCTTCTTTATAAAAAATTATATTGACGGTCAGCATCTCTACAAACCAAAATACCTGTTGCATTTTGTGCCTTTTGTATTGGATCACCTTTACAGTTTTTATCATTTCTATCACCTTGACGGAGAACAAAAAATCAATATCTACAAGGAGATTTCAGAAGGACGGCCCGGTCTTGAAATGTCCATTGCCATGATCGTTAGGTCATTATCCCCGCTTATCTACAGTATTTGGTCTATCAAGATTTTAATAGTCCATCGGAAAAATTTAAAAAAGCTATATTCATTTACTACCCAAAAATTGACGCTGAATTGGCTGTGGCACCTGACTTGGAGTATGTTTTCTATCGGAGCGCTTGCTCTGATACTCAATCTGATCATAGTCTTTTTTGATGTTGCTGACTGGGTGCATTTGAGGTTTATAATATTCGCCTTTGCTGCTGCCTGGGTATTTGTAATTGGATATTATAGTGTTAGAAAAACTCCATTTTATCGTTCATTTCCTATCGAAGGATTGACAACTCTGGATGTGGATGATAAATCCAGACGGCCTGAAAAGTATGAAAAAACTAGATTGAAGGAAGAAGAAATAGACAATCTAAAATCAAAACTTTTGGATTATATAGAAAAGGAAAAACCATATCTGAACAAAAACCTGACTATTGGAGAATTGGCAACTTCGCTCGATATTCCTTCTCATCATCTTTCACAGCTTATTAATGATCAATTGGGAAAGTCATTTTTTGAGCTGATCAATTCTTACCGGGTGGAGGAGGTGAAGCAGAGGTTTTTTGATCCGGGGTATCAAAATCTAACCTTATTTGGCATTGCCATGGAATGCGGGTTCAATTCCAAAGCATCTTTCAACAGGATCTTCAAGCAATTGACATCTCAAACGCCTACAGAGTATATTAAATCAGAAAAAGCCGCGTAAATCCATGATTTTACAAATTCAAAAATACGTATCGATTTCATGGATTTTCATTGCTTTTTCGTCTTGTATCTTCGCTCAATCAGATGAATTTGATCCAACAGCAAGAGGAGTAGATGGTGCGAGAATTATGTTTTACAATGTCGAAAACCTATTTGATATTTACGATGACCCTACTATCAATGACAATGAGTTTACGCCAAAAGGATCCAAAAGCTGGTCGTACTATCGATACAAGGAAAAGCTAAATCATATTGCTAAAACCATTATTGCCGTTGGGGGGTGGGAGCCTCCTGCATTGATTGGACTTTGCGAAGTGGAAAATTTTCAGGTATTGATGGATCTCATTTCTCACACTCCGCTAAAGAAATATGGATATCAGGTCGTTCATGAGAACTCGAAAGACAGGCGCGGGATTGATGTGGCCATTTTGTTTCGCCCCGAAAAATTAACTCCAATTGCTCATAAATCCATGAATGTCAGTGATGAGTCCTTAGTGACCAGAGATATTCTTTACGCTTCTTTTTCTTTTCAGGGGAAAGATACATTGCATTTTTTTGTCAACCATTGGCCATCGAGATATGGGGGAAGAGTGGCTTCTGAATCGAAAAGGATAAAAGTTGCCAAAGTTCTTAAGGCCAAAGTCGATTCCATAGTTTCTGTTTATACAAGCCCAAAAATAATTGCTATGGGAGATTTTAACGATGAACCAGCCGATATAAGTGTGAAGCAAATTCTAGGCGCGAAACCACCTGATAATAAAAATGATTCCCGCCAATTGTATAATCTGTCATATCCAGATTTTCGATCTCATAAGGGCACATTGGTATATAAGGAAATCGATTATACATGGTTTCTATATGATCAGATTTTAGTTTCTGGTTCTCTGATCGAGAGCTCAGGATTACTGACTAAGGGCAAGAAATCACATATTTTCTCTGCGGAGTGGCTACTGAAGAATGATCGGCCTTTTAGAAGCTATCAAGGTCCAATATATCGCGGGGGCTTTAGCGATCATTTACCTATATATATGGATTTTTACATGAAAAAGGATTGAATTAGTTTTCTTTTAAATGTTCCTCAATATGGATTTCGAATAGTTTCTGAAGATCGGACGTGACTTTACCAAGTGTGCCATTGCCGATAACGATATCATCAACCTGCCTTACAGGCATTACTTTTTTTGTTGTTCCTGTGATGAATGCCTCTTTACAGTTTTTGAGCTCATCGAGATGTACATCTTGTTCTTCCACATCGTATTTCGGTTTGGCTATCTGCAACACGTGAGCCCTGTTGATGCCTTTGAGGATGCCATTTCCAGGAGTAGCGATCGTACCGTTTTGATCCACGATAAAGAAATTGCTTCTGGTCAGTTCCGATATTTTTCCATTCCAATGGTACAGCTGATCAGTCGCACCCTGTTCATGGATTTTGGGCAGATTATAAATGCCCATCAGATAGTTGATGGTTTTTACCTCCGGTATATCCCTCAGATATTCATGGGTTATGAGTTTGATTCCTTCTGTGAAATGGTTTTCCGGCAATGGGTTGATCGGTTCGTTGATCACGAAAAGCGTCGGATTTCCAATGGAGTAACCATTCGGTGATTCGCCACCCGTCAGTACCATGCGGATGCCGGAGTTTTGGATTTTATTTATGGAAATAATCTTTAAGATGAGCGCTTTCAGCTCCTCTTTTGATACTGGGCAAGTCAGGCGCAGCTGCGAAGCCGAGTTGTAAAACCGCTCTAGATGATCATCAAAAAACAAAGGTTGTAGCCCCACCAACCTGAAAAAATCGAATACGCCATATCCCCGTAGCAATGCCAGATCGCTCACATGGGCATAGGCTTTATCATGGTCAATTATCAGATTGTTGTGGATGTATTTCATTTTATTATAATCGCTTTTAGTCCGTTATCCTGTTCATTTCCCCGAGAAAATTGGTTTCCTTTTTTTTAAAAAACTACTGATCGCCTCTTTGAAATCTGCCGTTTGGAGTATTTCCATTTGTAAGTTGTTTTCCAATTCCGTGCTTTCTTGTTGAGAGAGGGCCGGAAGGTTTCCGATCAGTTTTTTATTTGATTTTACAGCCAGAGGAGGGAGAGAAGCCACTTTATCTGTAAAATATTCAATCTTCTTTTCAAGGTCATTTTTTTCAATCACCCAATTGAGAGCTCCCCAATTGTGTAGCTTTTTTGCTGAGATGGTATCTCCCAAAAGCACCAGCTCCTTGGTACGATTTTCGCCAACTAATTGATATACCCGTTTCAATCCAAGATTGACTACAAGGCTTTGTTTTACTTCGGGGAAACCGAATTTTGCAGTCTCTTCTGCCAACCGAAAATCCGTGGCTAACGCAAGTAAAAATCCTCCGCCAATGCAGTTTCCCTGTATTACTGACAAGGTCGGGATTGGGAGGTGATACAATTGATCTAACGTTTCGTTGCAGATGGCAAAGAGTTCTTTCATGGATTGTGGAAGCATTTTTTCAGTTGCCAAAAAGCCTGTTAAATCCATGCCTTGAGAGAAGTCATCGCCTTCGGCACTGAGGATCAATCCATGGATTTTTGATGCATTTAGGCCTAGTAAAATGTCATTCAACTCTGCAAAGGTTTCGAGGGACAGGCGATTGCCCGGCTTTCCGGTATTCAAAGTTAATCTGGCAATTCCCGAATCAAATTGAACAATCCAATTTGTCATTGCATTATCACTGTTTCTTCACTGTGATACCATTCCTGATACAGGTGTTTGTACGCTTCATGGACAGCGCTGCGCTTAATCTTCATGGTAGGGGTGAGCAAGCCATTCTCGACTGTCCATTCATCTGACATACAAATAATCTGATGGATCATTTCATGTCGGTGTAATTTTTCATTTACTGTTTTTACTGTTTTTGCTAAACTGGTTTTGATTTCTTCCTTGCCAAGTTTTTTGCTGGCTTCTGAAAGCTGTACTAGGCCGATAGGTTGTGGTAGCCCCATCCCCACAAGGCATATTTGCTCAATCAGCGGGTTGGCGGCAAACTTGTCTTCGATTGGAGTTGGTACGATAAATTCTCCCTTGTTTGTCTTAAAGGTATCTTTTACGCGGCCTTTTACTTGCAAAAAATCATCAGCGTCTAGGTCTCCTGTGTCTCCTGTTTTATAAAAACCTTCATTGTCAAAGCTTGCCTTGGTCAATTCAGGTTCGTTGTAGTAGCCATCAAACAGCCAACTGTTCTTCACCAATATTTCATCGGTTTCAGGATCAATTTTTATCTGTCCTTCTTCCAGTCGACGACCTGACCTGGCAAGGCGTATATCGTCTTTGGGCTGGATGATCACAATTCCCATGGATTCGGTCATGCCAAATGTCTCCTGGATGTTTATACCGATTTTTTGAAACCAAGCCAACGTTGCCTTTGGCATTGCCGAAGCTCCTGAAATAATCAATTTGGTATTGGCCAGACCAAGTGCCTTCTGGATTTTTTTCTTTACTATTCCCGAAATGATTGGGATTTTCAACAATAGATCCAGTTTTTTTTGAGGCATTTTTGAGAGGATGCCTTGCTGAAACTTTGTCCAGATTCTTGGCACTGCGAGGAATACACTTGGCTGTACCTCAGCGAGATTTTTTGAGAAGGTTTCTATGGATTCCACAAATGAAATTCGTCCTTCAAAATACAGTCCACCGGTCACGATGAGTGCCTGCTCGGCAATATGGTTCATTGGTAAGTAGGATAGAAAAATATTTTTCCCCTTGGCGGAAAGATTGAAACTGTCATGTTTTCCCTGCTGAGTTAGCATCAGGTTGGCTGGAGCCTTATAGGATACGATGGCCCCTTTTGGCACCCCGGTGGTACCGGAGGTATAAAAAATTGCCCAAATATCATCAAGGTTTGGTCGGTAGTTTTCTGCATCAGGTTTGTGGTCAACAATAAAATCATCCCATAATATCCCCGCATCTACTTTGGCATTTCCCTCATAATGAGAAAATCGAACCATCGGCAGATCTTTGGGAATACCAGGTTTGGCCTGTTTCCATTCTTCAAGTTTGCCTACAAACAGGAACTTTATTTCTGAAAGAGCTATCACTTCCTTCAATGCATCTCCGACAAGATTGGCATAAAAGGGAACTGTGATGAATCCGCCCATCATAATAGCCATTTCCGTGATCATCCATTGGTAGCAATTCTTGGAATAAATTCCTATTTTATCTCCTTTTTGCATTCCCGAAGCCTTCAATCCTGAAACCAAACGAAGTGCTTCATTTACTGCTTCATCAAAAGTGACTTCCTTCCAGGTATCCCCAAAAGGTTGCCTTAGGAATACTTCGTTTGGTAAATTTGTTTGAAGCTCATAAATTTTATCAACAAGAGTTGGATGTTTTTCCATCAATTTTGGTTTCAGTTTTTAAATATCTCAGGCATTGCAATCACAATTATATCCAAAAAAGCATTAATTTTCCATGGATGCGATTGCAATTCAATTATTCAAGGTAAGTAATATTTGAAAATTGTTTATAAACGATGCTTGATTTTTATCCGCAACTTGTCTTGGTAAAAAAGAACAACGCTTTTCCAAAATAGGACAAAGCGTTGTCGGGAATTGAAGTGTTGGTCGCTATTGACACAAGGGGCAGGCTATTTCATAGAAACTGCCTTGTTTTTTATGTCGTACTGAGGCATGGCATCTTCGCGCTTTTTTGCGGCTTCATTCCATTTGGGCAGTACTTCTTTCAGGAATTTTTTCTTTTCTTCGATCAGCTTGTCCATGTCCAGGCCGATATATGCCTGAGCTTTGGATTTGGTGCTTACATCAGCCAGCGGGATATTACCCTTGTGTCCCAGTTCAAATACCACCGAGGCGATTTTTAATCTTGCGTCCTGGGCTTTCTGGATGCCTGTGCCCAACACCCTCAAAGTCTCAACAGGGGCATGAAATGCCCCACCATGACTGGCTGCTGCAAAATCCCACCTCCATTGTGCGTGTCGGATATCCATGAGCGCCAACTTCATTTGATCTTCAGTAGCTCCCATCTTCCATGCATACTCTGCTTCCAAGTGTGTGGTAACTAATAAATGTTCCAAATTTCCACGGATTTCCAATACCCGGTCCATGTTGGCATATACGCTATTGGTGAGTTCCTGCTCGCTTTCCCGATGACACACCTGACAGCTTGTAGACATGTTGTTCAGCGGGCTTTGGATTTTATGATCTGTAAATTTCACCCCACCTTCAGACTTGTAAGGCATGTGGCAATCCGCACAGGCTACTCCCCTCCTGGCATGGATGCCTGTTTGGAAAATTTCGTATCCTGGATGCTGCGCTTTGATCATTGGGGCTTTGCTGAGTGAATGCGTCCAATCGCTAAATTCGATGTCGTCATAGTATTTTTCGATATCCTCGACGGTCATACCGTTATCCCAGGGAAAGGTTAAATATGGAACACCTTCAAATGGTTTTTCTTTGTTGAAATAATATTCTACATGGCATTGCGCGCAAACGAGTGTTCTCATTTCCTGATGGGTGGCGACATTAATATCTTTCCCTTGCCTTTCAAAAGCCTCTACGAGAGCGGGCCTCGTGATCTGCAATTCCATGGTTTTTTCATTATGACAATCCGCACATCCGATTGGGTTTACTACTTCTCCTCCATGGCTGGCCCATTTGCCTGTGTAAAATTCCTTAACACCGATCTTGTCCATCATCCTTGGAACGTCAGGACTTTTACACGTCCAACAGGTGGCTGGCATCGGGCCGTCATCAGGCCCAGTAGGAGCACCTGTGCGCAGCGTTTCCTCAATATCAGAGATGGCATACACGTGTCCTTTGGGTTGGTTGTAATCCTTCGAAAATCCATAACCTGCCCATAATATTACTAGTTCAGGGAATAACTCCAATTGATCAATTTTGGCATTGCCATTGTATTTACTCACAAATGAAGTGTCTCTTGTGGCCATGTACGATTCGTACTGTTTGGGATAATTTTGGCTCCAGACGATGTTGCGCGGTTCAAACTGGTCGATCTCCACTTTTTTCTGATCGAGATATAAAGTTTCTGTTCGCCGCTCGATAATGCTTGAGGTAAGCAGGCCAAGGCCAAAAACGATCAATGCCGTGATGGCAAATAGGATCCAACCCAACCATGGTTTTGACTGTACTGATTTTCGTATGGTATTCATAACAAAGGCTATTTAGTGGTTTTATTTAGGTTTCTTATAAATGTGGGAATTGGGCTTTCGGGCAATGGCACTTTGGCATCAGGAGTAGAATTCAACCCTTTGACCCTGCCATGGGGCACTTCCCTGTGGCAATCCCAGCAAAGCTTTCCATCTCCATGCATTTTATCTTCCAGTGTCACATTATTGAGCCCAACAGTGCTATTGAGTCGTTGATGGCAATTTTGGCAGTTTGTCTGAACCACCTTTTGTCCGGCGGCATGCATTTTTATTACCTGCGGTTCAGTTCTCAACGTAAATATCGTGGCATGTCTGAGTCCATCTTTTGCCTTAAAGAAATATTTGTTTACTACATTGTTGTGAGGGACATGACAATCGTTGCATGTGGCGACTTCTCGGTGGCTGCTATGCTGCCAAGTGGCAAATTCGGAACGCATCACATGGCAGTTTACACAAGTTTCGGGTTCATCCGAGAGATAGGAAACGGCATTGGAAACATAAAGCGCATAGATTAAAATTCCCGTAAAAAAGGCGATCAATAGATTTACATAAAATATCCAGTTGGATGGAGGTCTTAGATAATTGAATGTTTCTTTTAAGCCCATAGCAGTAAGATTATTTTTCTTTGGCAGTACTAAACAATTGCGGTTTGAAGGCGACCATGGCCCAAACCCAATTATTGAGTGCCGACTTGTCGCCTCCCTTTACAGCTTCCATAGTTTCTGTGGCAAACATATGTGAGTAGCCTAGATTAAACTTCACATCTTTGGTCAAAGCCAATGAATACACGAAATCCACTTCTGTACCAAGTGTTGAACCGAAGTTTTCAGATGGTGTTTTATAGATTTTAGCCGGACTGGCGAAATAATGCAGATTGGCAGCCAGATTAGATTTTTTTCCTAAACTGAAATTGGTCTTCACATGTCCATCTATCAAACCTGAAGTCTTACCTCCCTGCCCATGATTATTTCCTACATAAAAATAGTCCATAAATCCATAAAACTTGTGATTGGTACCATATAGCGGATTGAATGATTTGTCTGTATTATCTGTAGTGCTCGTTCCTGAAAGGTATTCAAATCCAAAAGTGATTGGTGTTATATCTGTTTTCATCATGGCATGAATGGCAATCATGAATGCGTTTACGTCTGTATCAGCACTATTTTTTCCACCTTGATAGTAAAATTCTCCATCTAATTTTACCCCACCCAACATGATATTTCCCAAAGCTCCGTAGGTCTGTCGATAGGCCGTGGAGGTGTCGGCAGCGACCTGGCGTCCATCGTTGTGAAATAGCAAGGAGTATTCTCCATTGTCACACTTTTTGTTCCACCAAGCAAAAATCATGGATTTATAATTGTTGATGCCAAGGTAGTCTGTGCCATAAAGCTTGCCGGGTTCAAACGGAACTTTTTGATTGTAGGCAACAGCGAGATGGAGCTTGCTCTGGTTATATTCTCTAGTGAGCAAAAGTGCATCGTGGCTGCGCCCTTGTTGCGCCCAGTCGAGGTTTCCCATGAAGCGAGCATTGTCATAATTCAAGGCTTGACGGCCTATTTTAAAGCCATATTTATCGTCAAAAGCATATTTTCCCCATGCCTCATACACATTGTCCAGAGAGGGATCTGTTTTGTAAATCTGGTCAGTAGACCCCCAAATTCGGACATCTTGCAAAGCTACGTTGAGTTGGATGTTGTCCTTAGTAAAATCAAAATAGAGTCTTGTTCGCTGCTCAACAAAAAATGCAGGGTCAGCATCCTTGCTTTTTAGCTCTTTAAACCCATTTCGAAATTCCCCACGAGGTCTTATTTCCCCCGTCAGGGTAAACTGCGCAATGGTGGCAGTGGAAAAGAAGAAAAGAGGTACAAGGAGTATAGCGCTTAAAAGGAATAGACGTTTCATGAAAAATAGATTTAAATACTAAACAATGTTCTTGCTCCTAAAGTCCTTTTTATTGTAAATGGGTTCGTATCAGGAGGCTTCTTCCAGTTTGCTGTTTTTTTCTGATATTGGGTTGTCAGTCATTTGTATTTAGGTTGGCAACTAGTGTGTATAAAAAAATAAAAGGTGTTGTGGTGTTTACTAGTTGACTCAAGTTATAAAATAGTTCAATAAAAAGTAGAGCGAAATGAAGTTATTTTATGGACAAAGGTTAATATAGAATTATTCAAAATAAGGGATGCACTCATGAGCAAGTTAGAGTTGATTGTTCATGGATTTTTAGGGCTTTTTGTCCTAATAAGTATTCACTTAGCGTGTATATTGCCAATTGGTTTTAGGATATGAAAGTTAGGAAAATCATATATTTTGATGGGGAATGCAATCTTTGCCATTGGGCAGTTAGGTTTGTCATAAAACGGGATAAAAAAGCCATCTTTTCCTTTGCCTCCTTGCAGTCTAATTATGCCAAAAAAGCCCTCAGAATCCATGAAAATAAAATAGAAAAATATGATTCCGTCGTTTATCATACTGCTGGGGGAATATATTTCAAATCGTCTGCGGCCTTAAAAATATTTTATGATTTGGGAGGAATCTGGAAATGCTTTGCCATGTTTTATGTTTTACCTAAGTCTTGGCGAGATAGGATTTATGATTTTATTTCAGATAATCGGTACCGATGGTTTGGCAAGATGGATCATTGCTTGGTGCCGTCCGATCAAATCAAATCACGGTTCGTCGAGTGAGGTTTTTTTATAGTCTTCTTTCATCCCTATATTCGCAATTTGAAAAATTGTCAAAAAAAACGCTGGATGAGGTTTTGGGTATTTTCTGTTGTTTGTTCCTCCATTTTTATAATAACATGTCATGTTGCCCATGCGCAAAATGACGACAACATCGTGGTGGCACAGGAATGGGAAGGGATTTATGAAATTTTAGAAAGGAATGAACTAGAACCAAAAGTGCACAAAAAACCATTCATTGAGGCTAACAAACAAAAACTCGGTGGAGATACGTTGCTGATTGCAGGAACTACATACCTTTTGCCTGATCGAATCCTGACACCGATCCCGGACAAAAAAACCATTGAAAAACCATCAAGTTATGTCAATCCGCTTTTTGGTAAGAAATATGAAAAGGTGCCGATTATCGACAATAGGCTTGATGGGGCAGTGTATTATCTGGTGAGTGGTCATGGAGGACCAGATCCTGGAGCTATGGGAACTTATGGTGGCCATACGCTCAGTGAAGATGAATATGCCTATGATGTCACTTTGCGGTTGGCAAGAAATCTGATTTCGCACGGGGCCACGGTGTACATGATTATACAGGACAAAAAAGATGGCATCCGCGACGACCGCATTTTGAAAATTGACAGGACGGAAACGACCTTGTCAAATCAGACGCTGCCGCTCAATCAGAAGGCAAGGCTAAAACAGCGTGCAGATGAAGTGAACAAATTGTATCATCAACACAAGGGTGCATATCAGCGGTTGATCGCCATTCACATTGACAGCAGGAGCAAAGGCCAAAATATTGATGTGTTTTTCTATCACCATCAAAATAGCACGGGTGGCGAAAAACTGGCTAGAGAAATCCACGATGTCTTCAAATCCAAATACGGGCGCCATCAGCCGGGACGCGAGTACCATGGCAGCGTGTCGTCAAGAAGCGGCCTCTACATGATCAAAAACACCCTGCCACCCATCGCGTACATTGAGCTGGGCAACATCCGGAACTACCGCGATCAGTTGCGATTGGTGATTAGCGACAACCGCCAAGCTCTGGCCAACTGGATCGAGTTGGGAGTTATCAATGATTATGGAAAGTCCAAATAGCTGACTTCAAACCTCTATTCATCTAAACTACAACTACTTCTTCAAACTGGCCTTGCTAAAAATATAGTCAGGAATCTCTGCATCAAAATTGATTTCTAACACGATGAAATCAGTTCCTTTTCCGTCTTTGAGCATGTCCTTGTAGTTCATCTTGGTCGGGTACCAACGCCCATCAATTTGTTTGATGTCCGACATGACGGTTTTCTTGAGGAGCTGACCGCTTTTGGCATACAATTCCTCTTTCAGGGGGACGTATCTTTCAGCATCTACCCATAATTTGCGACTGTCATAAGTGGCGTCATCCACTTTTGCTTTCAATTGGAGCACCCATGTTTTTCTACCGTCTATCGTTTCGTCCCCCACCACTTCGGCATTGTACATATCTATCAGTTTTCGGTTTTCCATTATGTCCTCATAGGACAAGTCAGACCCCATCAATGATTGCTTCAACATGTGCCCGGATAGCTGAATGGTTCGGTCGGTAGAGGGTGAATACACCCACAGGTAACCTTCTATTTTGAGCATCTTTGTGCCCTTCTCTCGTTCTGGTGCGAGGTACTCCGAAAAGGACTTGTTTTTACCCTCCGCATAGCCAATAGAAGTGACTGTACGGCTGTTTCTACGACCGTAGATCACCATGTCTGATTTGGTAGTGTTAGAGTTCGAATTCATATTCTCGTCTACCTTGTTTAGGATAGCGATCGCGTCTTGTGCCTGTATTTGCGTCACAGTCAACAATGCGAAGAGTAATGCCATTAAATGTTTCATATCAATGTATTTTTTTTTGATTTTTAAAGATTAAACTTCCAATTCTTTGAATAAAGTAGCCGTCTCGCGTTTGTAAATCCCGATGCCTGAGAGCATGTTGCCAATCACCATGGCTACTAGTCCAGGGATGAAACCAATGTACAACAGCTGAGGTGTGAATTTCGATTTTATAACGGATGGCATCATCATGGTTGCGTCCTTCATCATACCGCTGATGTCTATACCATACGTTTGCATCAGCAGCGTAACAGATATACCTAATATTGTTCCGATGACCGAACCGATGATGCCAATCACAACTGCTTCATACATCATGGTTCTGTATATATGCCCTTTATCCTCTCCCAGTGCCAAACGAATTCCAAACTCCTGATACCTACGCAAGCCACCAATCAATCCGGTATTCCAAAGGACGATGGACATAACCAGCACGAAAATAATCACGAACACACTTGATACAGAATCGATCAAATCGAGGTAAGTCCCCATACTGTTCTGCTCTGCCAATGTTTTCATGATGGGCGCAAACTCATCAGGATTGTCAGCATATTTGGCATTGAAGGCCTCACGCATCTTAGCAGTTTGATCTTGCATGAAAATTTCATCTTTGTAAAAACCGAGGATTTCGCCTGTACCATCTGCCATGTCTAAGATTTGTTGCGCATCGCTAAAGTCAATGATGATCATTCCTTTGTCCATAGATGCTACACCAAAACGAACCGCTCCGCTAACTACAAATTCTGCAAATGCCATGCTGCCATTCATGGTGCTACCCATGTAGGTCAGCTCATCGCCAACTTTTACACCTAGTTTATCAGCAAATTCATAGCCGATGAGTGCTTCGCCACTTTTTGTAGGAATCTTGCCTTCTACTAAGGAATTCACGAGATTCAGCCGCTCGATTTCACCGCTGTTTTTATCAAACAATTCTATCGCCATTCCAGAGGCGGGACCTTGTCCTTTGGATTCTTCATTGTCATCGGGGGCGTCGATAATCCCTCCAAAATTGATGCGGTTTACCCATCGATAATCAGGGAAATCTGCATTGAGTTCATCGTGGATCGAATCAATTCCCAACAAGGCCAAATCATTAGGCATTTGATCAATATTGTCTGCATAGGCTCTAGTCATCACCTTGACATGGCCCGTTTGGAAGCGTGCAGTCTGGTCGATCATATCGCCCAGCATCCCGCTCAAATAGCCGCTCAGCACAATGGTCAGAAAGACGCCAATGCTCACTACGGTAACGGGTAAGAGACTTCTGTTTTTGTCTCTTAATATTGCTTTAAAGATGAATTTTATCATGATAATTTTCCTTTTAATGCGTTAACCGGATTCATTTTTGATATTTTTCGAGCAGGTAGAAAACTGACCAGTTTGGCAGAAAATACCAACACCAATAGTGTCCCTGTAACCAATCCCGGGCCAAAAGCAGGATAAATAATATTGGCCATACGGACTCCCATCCCTTCTGCGCTACTGCCTATATTTATTCCTTGGGTGGCGGTGTAGTAGAAGAGCGGAGCACCAATGACCATGCCTACGATTCCAGCGAAGATGCTGTACATCCCTCCCTCAACCGTGAAGATTTTGAGTACCTGATTTTTGGTCATACCTAATGCTATGTAGGTTCCAATTTCTCTTTGTCTTCTGAAAACTGAAAGTACCTGTGTGTCGAAAATCGCTAACAAGCCAATGCCCAGAAGCACCAAATAGATGACCATAGAGCCGATGCGTTCCGCTTGTACAGCCGATTCAAAATCCTTCAACAGGCTATTGAGACTTTGGAAATTCCACCCAGAGATGGGCTGAGGTTGATATTGACTGTCTGCGATATAAAGGGTTGCCTCGTCTGTCAAACCAGTCATTTTCCATAACTTGTCCAAAGTCAGCCAAATCTGACCCTGATCTATGGTTGCCACCTCTGTATCGAAAATCCCCGCAATCGTGATATTCGCAGCATCGTACGTACCGTACTGATCCCTCCATCGGAGTAAAACTTGATCTCCCTCGCTAAGTTTGGCTGACTCTGCCATTCGCTTACCAATAAATACAGGTATGTCTGCGGTACTTTTGGCAAGCAAATCTATGGGCAGGTTGATTACTTTTTGATCCAAAGGAATTCCTTTAATCAGGATTGGATTCATGCGGCCATTGGGGTAAAGAGTCGCTTGCTGAATTAGGACAGGTGTCAGATGTTGACTTTCCCCTTCAGGCAAAGAGCCATGTGCATCTTGAATTGTAAATACATCATAAGGATCATAATCTGCATGATACAACTGACCTTGGGCAAACTCCCAGTTCATCGCATCTAAACGACCTTGCTTTTGCCAGCCGTTGAGAAAACCATTGTAGAAAACAATGACGATGAAACAAAACGACAAGACACTCACATTCAGCCAGGTTCTTAAACCCGCGCCAATGAGATTTTTGAAAGCCATTTGAAGTGCCATTTTCATTGTACTTTTCCTTTAAGTGCGTCAATGGGATTCATACGGGCAATCTTACGAGCGGGCATGAAACTCACAATGGTCGCTGAAAGGACGACTACGAGGATGGTTCCGAAAATAAGCCCCAGACCATAGACTGGGTAGGTTCTTTCGGATATGATCACGCCCATATCTGAGCCCATACCACCAAATCCGATGCCTTTGGCTGCCAAATACCACAGAATAGGAATACCATAGATCGCTCCTAATATGGTCGCAAACACGCTGTACATTCCTCCCTCAGCAGTAAACATCCGTACCACTTGCCAGCGGGTCATACCCAAAGCTATGTAGGTGCCAATTTCCTTTTGCCTTCTAAAAATAGAAAGTACTTGCGTGTCGAAAATCGCCAATAAACCCAGTGTCATTAGTACTCCATACAAAATAGAACCACTGATCTTCTTTGTGTTGATGAGTTTCGTTTGTTCACGCATGAGGTATTTTTGACTTTCGAAATTCCACCCTGAAGTTTCGACATGTTCATAGTTCTCGTTCGCGACTAAATAGGTCGTCTCGTTTTGGAGCAAGGTCATCTCTCTGAGCTGATCGATCGACATCCAAATTTGTCCCCCATCGACAAAGGGCACTGTACTATCAAAAATTCCTGCAATGGTTACTGTTGTAGCATCGTAGGTGCCGTTCTTGTCTCTCCAGCGCAAAAGAAGCTCATCGCCCATTTTGACTTTGGCTGACTCTGCCATGCGCTTGCCGATGATCACAGGGATCTGGGCTTTGCTACTATTTAACAACTCAGTCGGCAGACGCAATATTTTCTGGTTGGGGTCGATCCCTTTGATACGGGTGGCCATCATCCGGCCATTAGGATAAATGTTTCCCTGCTGTATGAGTATGGGCGTTAAATTTTCTTGCTTGTCTTTCGCAAGTATGCCATGACCATCCTCTATAGAAAATGGATCATAAGCATCATACGCATCGTTGAGCAGGTGACCATAGCCATAGTCCCAATTGATACCGTCTATTTTGGCCTGCTCGTTCCAACCGTCGATGAGGCCGTTGTAGAAGATAATTACTACAAAAGCGAACGACAGCACACCGGCATTGAGCCAGGTTCTAAGACCCGCTCCCATGAGGTTTTTGTATGCTAAATGAAATGCGAGTTTCATTATACCATGTATTTTGGTTGTACGATATCGTCCTTATCTACTTCCCCATCTTCCAGGCGAACCAAGCGATTGAGGTAGTCCATCACTTTTTCATCATGGGTAGAGAATAAAAAAGTAGTGTTCAGCTCCTTGTTCAAGGTTTTCATGGTTTTCAGAATGGCATGTGCATTCTTAGCATCAAGGTTGGCGGTAGGTTCATCGGCCAGAACTAATTCGGGACGCTTCACCATCGCACGTGCAATTGCCACTCGCTGGCCTTCACCACCAGAAAGTTTTGACGGCTTTTTATCTGCCATGTTTTCTAATCCCACCCATTCCAAGGCTTGCATGACTGCCTTCTTCCGCTCCGTAGCGGAGCGTTTTTGAAGGATGAGCGCAAACTCCACATTTTCGAACACGGTATATACAGGCAATAAATTATAGACTTGAAAGATGAAGCCAATGTGCATGTTACGCAAGAACGCCGATTCCTTATGTGACAGATCGGAGATTCTATGCCCCAATACAGTCGCGCTACCTTCGGTCGGAGAATCCAGAGAACCAATTATGTTCAGCAAGGTGGTTTTGCCTGAACCACTCGGACCGATGATGCCTGAGAATTCTCCCTTCTCAAAACTCAGGTTGATGTTGTTAAGT
This sequence comes from Bacteroidia bacterium, assembly GCA_030426345.1. Classification (GTDB taxonomy): domain Bacteria; phylum Bacteroidota; class Bacteroidia; order Cytophagales; family Cyclobacteriaceae; genus JAAUQL01. The sequence continues at coordinate 21,649 of JAUHYU010000025.1, read as the reverse complement.
GCGGTAAACTCGCCATCCCCAACGGGGAAACGCTTAACTAAATTTTCGGTGATAATAATTTTTTCTGACATGATATATTTTCTTTAATAATTATATACTAGCATTAATCGGATACCTGGCCCGGTGAAAGAATTTTCAATTTGAGTGCTACCTATGCCTGGTTGGGTTTCTGGGTTATAATAAGCCATGACATAGCCTGTGAGTTTTTTGAATTGATGTTCGTAATTAAGGAAGAAAGAGAAGTCGTCAGATTCCCATGAATAATAAAGCATCGTGCTGATGTTGTCGAAGAACCCGATTGGGTATGAGAAAGAGGTAGCCGTCACATTGGAACTGTTATCAAAAGCAAAAGCCTTTTTGTCATAAATAGAAAGCATGTTTTCTACTGTTACATTCAAGCCACTCCCAATTCCGAAAGTATAATCCACTCCGAGTGTTAAATAAGACTGATTGGTCAGTATACCTACATCTTTGGCCTTGTGTATATGAACCGCTTCGAACCAGACACCAACACCTACATCCCATTTCCCGTCCAAGCCATATCTGTTTTCGGGAATGTTGTCATAGTGAGTAAAACCTGCTAAATCTTCAGAGCTAGCATTCCTGTGGTGATAAGTGGCTGCTAATTCACCTTTTGGCACAGGATATTGAAAGCGTCCGCCAAATTCAGGTATATCAGTATTGTTTTTTAGCAACTCAAATCCCCTGGGATTTTCATTGCCATATAGTACCCATGCCCAAATATTGGCGTTGTTCAAAAAATAATACCTACCTAAAGCTCCATATACTCCGGTCGTAAATTGCAAAGGATCACGAGGGTCAATTTCGTCAAACCACTGCAAGGGGCGGAGCATCATGGCTGTGCCAAAATCGATTTTTTGTAGCCCCACTCTTACTTCGTACTGCTTGCCCGTGTATCGACCCCAAACGCGATAAGGATTTATGTCTCCATTGGTTTTAGCGCTATCGAAAGGATGCGCCAGCACGGATCCATAAATGTTGGCGGAGATCTCAAAATCAATCATCGACTTATTCTCAAATGTGTAGCCATAGTTCAGTTCAGGCAGGTATCTCAAACCCATAAAAACGTCCAGATCATTGTCAGGACTGTAGCTGGCATAGCCGATCACTTGGCCATCCCATTCCAACTGATGACGGGATTTTTCCTCCTGAGCCCAGACCATAGACGTGGAAAGCATCAGGGAAAATATCAATATGGAGGTGTTGCAACCCTTAGGCATCAGGTTGATTATTCATGATTCCATAAAAGAAGTAGTTGGTCAACTCCATGATCAACTCTTGCTTTGAGCTGTAGAGCGAAGACAGTTTATCATCCACGACCTTATTGCCAATGTCTTCTAGTAGATATAAAATAAACTCAGGTTTGATGCCCTTGCGGATCTCTCCACGCTTTTGCGCGGCGATCATGTCTTTGGCTATTTCGGCATGGTAGCGATTTCTATCTTCGGACACGAGTTTTTGTAATTCCACAAACTCATTATTGTAGATATCCTTGATGAATTCCTCGCTCATATCTGCGGATGCCTCCTGCTCCAAGGCTATAACTTTCTTTATCTTGGTGGGAAATGGCATATCCTGTGACATGATCTTGGTATACGCTTCATGCCACTTGTCCAAAAGCTCCCTGAGTAAATATTCGGCAAGTACTTCCTTGTTCTTGAAAAATTTGTAAAAGGTCATCTTGCTCACAGGAGTTTCGCTGCATATCTCCTCGATAGAAACACGTTTAATCCCATGCTTCCAAAACAACGTCTTGGCTGTAGCTACCGTTTCTTGAAATTTCTTGTTCTCTTTAAAATTTTCCATGAAGTCATATTTACTGCGCCAGTTTTCCTTTGTTCTGAATACCTGTAATAACCAATAGTTCAAATTTAAGATATACGAATTTACACATAAAATACAATATTCGTATAGTTACACGAAATAAATATATTTTGGTTGGCGAATTGTATTACTTAATTAGAAGTCGGGAAAAGTTCTGAGCACATGATATTCTATTGACGGTATAGATGCTTACTCACCATTTATTGAGAAACAAGTGGTTGATCCTGTCTTGAATCGAGCTTCAATAATTTTTTATATTTTGATCGAAAAAAGCATCAAAAATCCATGAATTGGCTTTGATCCACCCTAGTCAGCCATCAATCCCTCTTGTCTGTATTCATGGATTTTAGGGGCTTTTTGGATAGAATTTCCGAAGTAAAAAGGAGAGTAAATTGTAAGCTCGGTCATTGAAAAATTACCGATATTGGTTAGTATTAGCATAAACATTTTATCAATTGCGGCGTTTCATATTTTATGTTCCTCCTAAAAACCACACCTACCATGCACTTTATTCTTTCCTTAGTCTTGACCATCATGGCCTGTGAATCAAACAATGATTTCAGGCAAAAAATGGATGAGAACGATGGCGAACTCATCTCTTCTGAGAAATTGAATTTTAAGCTTGACACCATCGCCCAAGACCTTGAAAATCCATGGGGGATGACATTTTTGCCCAATGGCGACCTGCTGGTCACAGAACGTGAAGGTGAGATCAGGGTTATTCGAGACGGTAAGTTGCTCGATCAGAAAATCACCGGCGTGCCGGAAGTATTTGCCAAAGGACAGGGTGGATTATTTGAAATAAAGCTCCATCCCGATTATGCCTCCAATGGCTGGTTGTACATCAGTTATGCCGCTCCAGGCAAGGGCGGGGGGAATACAGCCATCATGCGGGCTAAGCTTGGTGGCTTTAACCTTATTCATAAAGAAGTGATCTTTCAGGCTGAACCATTTGTGAGTGGTGGGAATCATTTTGGAGGAAGGATGGAATTTGATCGCGAGGGGTATTTATACTTTTCTGTAGGAGAGCGTGGAAATCGGGATAATGCCCAAAATTTAAAAAACACTTCTGGAAAAGTATTCAGAATCCATGACGATGGTTCTGTGCCAAGTGACAATCCTTTCGTAAATGAAAGCGGTGCCAAGCAGGAGATTTTCACTTATGGAAATCGCAATCCGCAAGGCATGGATATTCACCCCATTACAGGGGAAATATGGACACATGAGCATGGACCAATGGGTGGCGATGAGATAAACATCATTCGGGCAGGCAGCAACTACGGCTGGCCAATTGCGACTTATGGCAAGAACTATAGTGGTACGACGATCACAGATGTCACTTCCAAGCCGGGCATTGCAGATCCATTGCACTATTGGGTGCCGTCGATCGCTCCTTGCGGCATGAGTTTCGTGACGGGCGATAGTTTCGGCGCATGGAAAGGGGACCTTTTGGTAGGTTCGTTGAAATTCAGATATGTTGTCCGACTGGAACTGGACGGTGAGTCGGTAACCCATGAAGAAAAACTACTTGAAAACCTCGGGCGCGTCAGGGCGATCACCGAAGGGCCTGATGGAAATATCTATGTTAGCACCGAGAGCCCCGGATTGGTGGTAAGGATGGTACCAGAGTAGAAGTGATTTTTTAGTTCATGGGTTTTAAGGCCTTTTTCTTTATGAATAAACCAAAAGGCAAACTCCATTTGATACTTTGCTTGATAGCTTAAATTTGAAAGCGGAATAACGCTCATATAAGGTGCTGTTCGTAATTCTTTACAATGAGAATAATTTTTGACACAAACGTTTTAAGGACGGACTTTTTACTGGGTTCTAACAACTTTAGGATTCTAATCGACTTCGTAGAAAAGACGGCATCAACGATTGTTCTTCCTGAAATAGTATTGGAAGAGCTGTTGTCATTATACAAGAAGGAATTATACAGAAGAATTTCTCAGGTCAATAAATCATTAAGAGAGTTGAACCAAATTACCTTGGAAGATCTTGGTATTGCCCTTGAAATCAACGTTGAAAAGGAAGTCGAGGAATATCGAATGCGCTGTCTAAGCAAACTTGGATCCTTCCATTTAGAAAGAGTTGCATATAAGGATTCCTATCTGAAAGACATTGTTAAAAGATCAATTGAGAGGATAAAGCCAATGTCAGCAAAAGGAGAAGAATTCAGGGACTCTATTTTATGGCTTACGATTTTAGATTATTTGCAGTCAGAAAAGGGGGGTGAGGTAATCTTTATTTCAAGCGATATCAAAGATTTTGGAAACTCGGATGGGTCTGCCCTGCATTCAGACCTTCGATTGGAACTAAATCAAAAAAGACTTGAATTACAATATTACAGAACGTTAAATGATTTTCTTCAAGATTTCGCAGTTCATATAGACTACATAAACAAAAATTGGTTAGTCCAAAGTATTAGTTGGGATCAATTGGACAAAAACGCAAAATACGCTGTCAATAATATTCATGACTCCTATTTCTTTGAATATCATCTCAGACATCCGCGATTGATGGATAACCTTCACCATTGGGAGGTTTGTCGGGCCAAATTCTTAAGAGAAATTCCAATGTTTTTTGTTCATGAAACTTTTGAATCCTGTCAATATAAAATTGAACTGCATTTAACTGGTATCGCTGAGATACATTTCGAGAATGATGAAAGCAAGATAACCCAACTAGACAATGTGGAATTTTCAACTCAAATCATGATAACAGTTAAAGGGAAGGAAATTTTAGAATATAAAGAGACTTATTATACAGAAGAAACGGGGTTGATTTTTGTAAAATAAGATCCAGCTAACAAACGATTGTCATCAGTAGGTTCATCGTGACTAAACCTATATATATAATAACCCATCAAGCTCCTAAAGACAACATACAATAGCAGGAAGCCATGAATTCACTTTAAATTTGACAAATAATTATTTTCGATTATCATTGAAATTGGTTACTATTTGTTTTAAAGCTATACACGCTATTTAATTATTCCTTGTACGCGCACAGAACGTCTCATTTATAATTAAATCTATCTTAGTCCATTTTATGACAAAAAATGGACTAAGATAGATTTTACTTTTTTGAAAAGGTTTAAGATACAAGCACCATCGTACCAACGATGCATTAGATTTTTATTTGTTCTATTGTTTTCTGGTATTTGCTCATCCTTGATGGCGCAAGTATGGCAGCTTAAACATGAATACACCCTGGATTTGTTGGACGGTGTTAAATATGCTCAATGCCCAGATTCCCTGTTAACAGTATTCCGACCACAAAAAGAGGTGACTCTCGAGGAAGTTCGAAATCAATCCAAACTATTTCTGCCCAAGCCTAAAAAGCTAAATCTCAAGAAAGGGGATGTCGTCTGGCTTAAAGGAAGTTTGATAAATAAAGAAAACACCAACGACACGTTCCTGATGGGCGTGGATGCCTATGCATTTCATTGGTCGCTTATTGATATTTACCTGATTGATAACGATTCCGTGGATAGTTATATCCGGACCGGCAATGCAATCCTTCCCAAAGACAAAATCATTCGCGATGCCCGGAATTTTTTCCGACTGACCCTTGAGCCCGGTGAAAGCAAAGAATTTTTCCGAGCTTAAAGGTCATTCTTTGGGAGGCCGTTCTTACCACGCTGGTGGTTTTATTTGCCTCCTTAGTGGTACAGAATATGGATCATCTGACCTGGGATATACTCGTCATACCTGGTGCCATACTCCTTATCGCCATCGGTTTGAAAATGCTGAAGAGTTCTCATTGAATTAATACACAAACGTATCTTTCTATGCTCAGCTGATCCTAAAGTTAAGATCAATTGAGCGCCAACAGTTTTGAGTATATTCTTCGAATCGAAAATGTTTTTATTTCGCTGAAATTCCGAATACTTCCATTGCAAATTCGAGTAGTGTCAAAGGCTAATTATACATATATATCCGAAACATCCTTGATTAATCGGGTTTATTTGATTGCTGAACGGATCAAAAAGAATTGGAAACTGCCCATTCAAAAAGACTATGTGCAAAATTAAATTCCTCGCGGGCTCTACACAAGGTAGTTTACTATGTTAAAAGACAGTATCACCTAATTAATATGACGGCTTAATGTACTTTATTAAAATTAGGGTATTTGACAATGCAATTCCATCTGGTCAATAAAGTGCAAAAAGTGTCAAACATTTGAAGGGTTTCAATACTTAACTCAGCTTAATCTAACTTTCTCTCTGTCCGAAAAAGACTAAAATCTGTCCGCATTATGTTCGAAAGAATATAAACCAGCTGATAATCAGTGTGCTTTGTCGAGATGGCATGATTTGAACTTTCTCTGTGAATAGTCATCTAAAGATACATTTCTGAAAGCAATTCACAACTAAGCTTGTGGGGGGTGTAAGTACTTCGTTATTGAGAACGATGGAAAATAATTGTTGAGATTATCATTTCGGAACCAAATACTCCCTAATTCTTGTTTGAATTTTTTAAGGTTACCGTATTTAGCACTTTTGTAAAGTCCAACAAGCCAATCCACAGCCCCAGCTTTACAAGAGAGCTGAAACTTCAACAAACGATACATTATTATGTTTTGAAGTAATAATGTCAGTTTAAAGCTGACCTATTTACTATGAATAATAAATTTTAAAATTATTTTTCGTATCATTGTAGTCAGGTTAAAGCTGACCTATGCGCTATGAGACATAAGCTTATTTCTACACAATCAAATCACATTCTGACTTACTTCAATCAGTTGAATCGGGATTGTTTTGATTATTCTGAAGCTATGACAGCTTTGCCTCATTCTAGTGAGAATGCATTAAAGGAGCTTCTTAGCGACATGGTAAAAAGAGGGCTTCTGATGCGCCTAAAAAAGGGATTGTACTACATCATACCTTATGAGCAAGAAGCAGAAACTTTTATGCCTGACTGGCATTTAGTTGCAGAGCATTTAACAAAAGGAACTAAGCATTACATCGGCTATTACTCTGCTTTACAAATACATAACCTGATAACTCAACCATCTTTAAAAGAGCAAATTGTAGTTACAAAACAGATAAGACCATCAACCTTAAAGATTAAGAACACACCTTTTCAATTCATTTACCACAACGAGAGACACTTTTTTGGTTCTAAGAAAATTTGGATTGATAGTTTCAATAAAGTTGAGTGCTCAGACCTTGAAAAGACATTTGTAGACTGTCTATTCAAACCTGATTATGTAGGAGGCATTGTTGAAGTTGCAAGAGCAATTTATACGTCAAAAGATAAAATCAATTTCGACAAGCTACTCGAATATACTCAACGTTTTAAATCACAAGCAGTGATCAAACGATTGGGGTTCCTTCTTGAAACACTTGAAATAGAGTCGGGAATTACAAAGAATTTACAGAAATCGAAAACAACATCCTATGTTCTCTTGGATACTGAACTTCCAAAATCTGGTAAAATGATTAGCCGGTGGAGCATTCAACAAAATTTGGAAACAGAAACCATTAAATCTTCCATATACACATGATCAAGTCAGGAGAAATACAAAACAAGGCAAGAAAAGTCGGTGTGCGAGATCAGCAGATTGAGAAAGACTACATCCTATCTTGGATTCTGCAGGGAATTGCACATCATGAGCACCTCTCAACTACAATAGTCTTCAAAGGCGGAACAGTGCTAAAGAAAGTCTACTTCGAGGATTACCGATTTTCAGAAGACCTTGATTTTACTTTGATCGATAATGACATTTCAAATGAGCAAATTTTTGCATGGTTTGCAGAAGCATTTGAATATATAGGTGAAGAAGCGAATATTCCACTGGAAATAATAGATAATAATGAGCATGAAGATGGTGGCATCAATTTCTACATCGGTTATGTTGGTCCGCTTGGAGGACTGGGTGCCAACAAAAAAATAAAGGTTGATATTTCAAGGAGCGAAACCTTGGTTTTCGAGCCTGTAATGAAAGATGTTTTGCTGGGCTTCTCAGATCAGAAGAAACATCAACTCCTCTGTTACCCGCTCGAAGAAGTTTTGGTAGAAAAACTACGGTCTGTCATGCAACGCATGCAGGCAAGGGATTTTTACGACATTTGGTATCTATTGGAAGTTCATGGTATGGATGTTGATTTTTACTTGGCTGAGTTTAGAACTAAATGTGAAAGCAAAGAAATTGACCCGACTGATTTTCATAAAAAGCTTGAACAACGCTTGCCTCAGTACAAAGGACGTTGGCAATCTTCCATGGCCGATCAGATACAAGATTTGCACGACTTTGACGAAGTAGCTAGAGAAGTGAAGCGACACTTAAAGAAAATTGAACTGACATGAACATTCCAAATAGGAACAAACTTATAAAAGCCGATAAAGTCTTGATAAAGTAATCGTAGTTCCCGTAATATCAGGGATGTTACGAAATTAATTACTCTGCTAAGCGTGAAAACAATGGAAAATAATAGTTGAGGCTATCATTTCGGGATTAAATGCTCCATGAATTTTCGTCTGGATGTATCCTTAAAACAGTCTAAATAAGCTACTGTCGTTTTCCCTCCAGGTTCACATTTGTGATGAGGGAGTTAACTTAAAAATAAGTTAACTCCCTTTTTTATTTGCATACATTTCTTGAGATAAACCGATCTTTTCCTATCTATATTTATCTTTTTTGGTTTTTTTTTGTAATTCAATTTTTAAACAACAAAGGAAAAGATACCGATACAAAGACTAGTAACTGGAAAAATATCTGTACTTGTTCAAGGCCTTCATTTACCACTAAATATTCAAAACATGCAATCCTTTCTAAAATTAAAGCTGTCATATTTCTTTTATAAGAAATTGATCATTCCAGTTATTGTATCAACGATAACTGTTACCTGTCTAGCTCAAAATCAAAATAACAATTTGGGATCTGTCTTTGAAAGGGGAAATTTAATTGCGTGGTGTATTGTTCCCTTTGACAGTAAGAATAGAACCCCGAAAGAACGTGCTGAAATGCTCGAAGGGCTAGGTATCAATAAACTTGCTTATGATTGGAGGATCAAACATATACCTTCTTTTGACGAAGAGCTGGAGACTTTAAAAAATCATAATATTAAACTTCAAGGATTTTGGTTTCATTCAGGTCCTGACCCTGCCCATGATAAAAATTTGAATCTTATTTTGGAACTTTTTAAGCGTCATAAAACAAAAACGCAATTGTGGACAATGTTTGATGGTTGGCCAGATTTTGACAATCTAAGCCAAGCGGACAAGGTAAAAACTGCTGCGGAATCTGTTTCCTTTGTGGCTCAAAAGTTAGATGAAATAGGTTGTAGTTTAGGCCTATACAACCATGGGGGATGGTTTGGAGAACCTGAAAATCAAATAGCCATTATAGAGTACCTCAAGTTAAAGAATATTGGTATTGTCTATAATTTCAGTCATTCAGAAACACAAATTCAACGCTTTTCAGAATTTTATCCAAAAATATCACCTTACCTCTATGCCATAAACTTGACAGGATTAAAAGGCGGTTACCCAGCAAAGGTTGTTCCTATAGGTGATGGGAATATTGAGGAAAAAATGATGCATATTATTCAAAATAGCTCATACAACGGGCCTATTGGAATAATTAATGAGGATTTTGCAGAAGATGCTATGGATGGTTTAAGATTAAATATGAAAGGTTTGAAAACTATTCTCAAATCCTTAGGGGATAATAAGGCCACCGAAACCTACAGCAACATTAATTAGAATCTAATCTTGGAAAGAAAACTATTATCAGCACCTATGGAGGACACGATTTTATATTCCACGCAAATCTTTTTAATATTATAAGAGGACTATCAAGGGATATTTGGAACGTTACTCGGAATATAAAAAGGGGTGTGTTAACACAATTTCTAAACCTAGATCTCTTTTCTTTACAGCAAGTTGTGTCGTATTGTCCGTAACAGCGATGACTTTGTCAATTATCATATAACTTAAACTAATTTTTTATTGGTGATGTTACACTTATTCAGTCAGCTCAAAAATTATCCTACGATAACTGGATAGATTGTGTACTCCATTGTCTGTAACCTCGCAAATTACATGAAAGCTCTTCCCAGCAGCATTTGACGGTACTGTTAGTGTGGCTTTACTAGAATCACTGTTTGAGATGATCACATCATCATTTAATGTTTCGGGTTGAACCCACCAATGATAAGTCAATGAGTCTCTATCTGGGTCAAAGGTAGCTGATGCATCAAGGGTAACGGCAGCACCTTGTTGTGTTTTTCTTGCAATGATGTTTGTACTGCTGTCGCCATCAATTACAACAATCGGATTTCGGTTTCCTATTCCACCTTTAGCCCAATCCATTCTGGCTGCAAAATTATTAAATGTAGCAGCATAAAAGTAATCCTCATATTGCCTACAGGCTTTACTGACGTTTCCTGTATAGTTTACAAACGAATAGCCATTGTTGTCTTCACCCAGCCCCCATTCAGAATAACCACCCCAACCTGCTTGGGTAGGTTTATCAGGATCATTGAGACCGTTAGGCATGATATGCAAAAAGGCTGGCGTGTCACCTTCGACTCCCCATTTGTATTTTGGATATTGGCTACCAAGGTTTCCATGATTTTGGATATGAGTTTCATACTCTGGCCATTTGTTTTTTCCTGTACCATTCTGATACTTCCAGGCGCAATCATCCCAAATGAAAAGAAGATCATCGGCAAATCCACGGCGCATCCATGCATGAGAACTCGTTTCGAAACTCGACCTTTGTGGCCTGTCTTGATCTGTTATGGCATAAGCGCGAACCTTGTTCAAAAATATTTTTAACTCTGATGCGTTTCTGGTTTGCTGTACCTGCCAAATAGATTGAGCTAGTGTGTTGCCCCCTCCCCAAAAAGTTACCCAAATTGGGCGATCATCATCTTCGTCGGCCAATTGTATAATAAGATTACTGCCGTCTGAATTATTTGCTGCGCCAACCTTATCCATTCCCATGAACATACTCCCAAACATGGTGCGATCTCTCAGGTATTGAGCACTTGGCCAGTATCCAATATCTTGGTTTCCAATATCCTCTTCAAATCCATGCTGATCTGAGCGTTTTAGCAGATTGGGCAAATCCTTTTCATAAGCATCTATCACTCCTGTTGCGATATCTTTAAAATGCTTCACTTTATTAACATCATCCATACTCCAGCCCGTTGTGATTATAATTCCTTCAATTTCTAACAGATCGGCATGCACCAAGAGACGAATCAGTGATTCATGATCGTCTGGTTCCCAAGTTGAGATATCTGTTAATACAACAATACGAGGTTTCAGTTGAGCCGGATTGGAAGATGTTTCTTGTATGGTTTGAGCATAATTAAAATCAGGGATCAGAGATATTAGCACAAAGTAAAATATAGTCTTCATAATTTATTAGGTGAAAATCCAGAAAAAGCATCTTAAATCCATGAATCAATCATACTGGTAAACCGTTGTTTTTACATCGTCTATTTCCACTATTCATCCTTATACTTAACGATCATAGTAATTGCAAATGATCATTCCATTTTTTATAACTCTATGCTGTTTAGATAATTTTCTAGCATTGTGAATCCATCTTTTCCATAAATATTCCTATCATCTCCGTCATTTGGATTGAGCCCATTTTTAATTTCCCAAGCATCAGGCATACCATCATGGTCAGTATCCAATGGTGCCGGTGTGCTTTTCAGTTCCGGCCACCCGCCTACATCTTTCTGGCTATCAATAATTCCACATTTTATAGATTTATCAGCAACCTTGTGGTCTTTTTTGTATGTAGGCCCTTCATATGTTGCATACCCATTTCTAACCTCATTAATAATTCGGATATCCACAGGATCGCGTTTGGGCAAAGCAGCTCCTGCATTTTTAAGTACTAAAGCATATGCTTCTTCAGGATTTTGTTGATTTATTGCCATTGCTGGCCAGGGCTCATCCAGTTTTAAGCCATCGACATACTCGTCACCGTCTTGTGGCTGAACGCCGCCTTGCCAGTTATTCGCTGACATTTTAGGGTTTCCTACAATAAAATTGTCATAAACGTACCATTTCCCATAATCTTCAGTTTTGTTTCGAGACCATGGCGCAACGATTCTATTGGTTACTTTACCAGGAACTGTTGCAGGACCTGGTTTATAATAATTTGCCACCATATTGATATTGGTGAAATTATATTTATCTTCTTTCTTTGGTTGAAAAACTTCACCGCCGTAGGCTGCTTGGTAACCCCAATTATACAATACATTGTTTCGGTAGTCGGTATTTCCAGCTCCAGAAACAAAGCGAGGATTTCGGCTGGAATGATGAGCAAGTAAATTGTGATGAAATGTACTGTAGTTTGACCCCCAAATACCGCCATAACCATGGTCGCTTCCTTTGGTATGGTTAGATTCATATAGGCTTTCGGTTACTATGCACCATTGTACTGTAGTATTGGTTCCTTGGTAAACCGTAAGTGTTTCATCAATGCTCCAACTTGCAGAAAGATGGTCTAAAATAAGATTATTGGTAAATCTACTTGTGATAGCATCAGTAGCATCTCCGGATTCGTCACCAAGCCGTACCCTGATATAACGAATGATAACCTCGTCGGCACGGATTATGAGAGGTCTACCTCTCAAAGTAATGCCATCTCCAGGAGCTGTTTGTCCGGCTATCGTGATATAGGGATTCTTAATTTCCAAATTGCTTTTCAGACTGATCGTTCCTGAAACTCTGAATACGACAGTCCTTTTTCCGGATGCTTCAACTGCAGCCCGAAGGCTGCCTTCACCTGAATCATTGAGATTCGTTACTTCGCATACCTTACCGCCACGACCCCCAATCGTATATTTTCCATATCCTTCAGCGGTTGGAAATGCGATCTGCTGGGAATAACCATTAAACCCAATAAATAATACTATTATGCCTAAAATTACTTTTTTCATAATGATTTGGACTAATAAATTTAATTTCAATATTTTGCTTTAACGATAACACGTTGATACCGGCTCAATTGGGGTGAACCGTTATCTTTTACTTCGCAAATGATATGGATGGTAGCCTCCTTTTTTATTTCTTCAGGCACCATAAAAGAAGCATTAACAGAATTGGCATTTTTAATTTCAATCTTTCCCTTGAAGCTGCCGGCTTCTTCATAAACCCACCAGTTGTAAGAGAGATTATCATCATCCGGATCATAAGTGCCTCTAGCGCTCAATTGAATTTTACTGCCAGGTTTTGCAGTTATGTCCAGAGCATTGGTCAGCTTAACAACAGGAGGATGGTTCGCTTCCACGAAGGGTTTTACGCACCAATCAGCGTGAGCTGCAAAATCGTTCTGCAAGGCATCCGACCATCTCCATATGGGTTTAAAATACTCCTTGTATTGTGCATTGTTAGATGATGTTGCTCCTTCTCTGGTTGTCTTTCGCCCCCAGGCCGAATTTGCATACCACCTACCTTCAGGATATTTATATCCTTTGACAGGAACGTGATCTAGCCGGGTGTTTTCACGTACCAATACATAACGTCCTCCCCAGCCACCCCATTCAGGCGATTGCATACTTCGCAAACCTGTCGGAATGCTATGAATAAATGCTGGTGAATCTCCTTCGGATCTGAAATCACCGTCTTCAAATCCTTCCTTAGCTCCATCTTTATGGGCCTTGTAGAGTGAGCATAGTGGCCCATGGCTCTTCAGGATATTTTCTTTCATCCATGATCCAGCGAAATACGGATGCATTTCTTCAGGCTGAATTGTTTTCCATCGATAGGCAATTGCCTCAAATTGGTCAGAAATAATGGTGAGGATATTATACTTACCCCAATGAGGACGAATATACGACTGGTAGGTGTCATCTTGCTCCCAAATAAAGTAAAAGCGCAATTTATTTGCCACATACTCCATTTTTTCAGGATGATCTTCTTCGATGGTTTTCAGTGCCCGGGCGATTGTGTTTGTTCCTCCCCATGCCTGAATCCAGATGGGTTGGTCATCAGATTCATCTAAAAGGACTTTAACAATATGTTGTGAACCTGGAGTGATGGAATCCATTTCACCTTCATCCTCAACATTCCCAAGAAAAGCAATAGAATTTAAATATTCCGGAGAGGGATACTCCTTGCTGTGCTTGATTAGGTTAGGATAAACCTCTGTATAAGCTTCAAGGTATGGATCGAGCCAATCATCACCAGCCCATTTATGTCCATGCCAGTGGTACTGTGAACTTGATGTGACTATTCCCTCGATATCCCATTCGTTGGCATATAATAAAAACCTCACCATGGAACATTCATCATCGATCTCTCCATCTGAGGTGACAATAACACGTGGTTTTGGGGTTTGGCAGAAAGCTTCATCATATCCGATGAATAGTGCTGCTGCAATGAAACACGATTTGAGTAGCTTATTCATTTTATTGGTGATTTCTAATAAATTAAATTTCAGTTATTTATTCTTTCACTTCACACTATCCTTCCATTCAGGATATCTTTTCAAAACCTTTTCGGGAGCATTTGTGTACCAGCTATAACCATTTCTGCGTTCGTAACTTATATCAGCCAATGAGTTTCTTTTAATCCCATCACGACTGCAGAAATATATTGTACTGGTTTTTAAATCGTAAAAACGTCCCCATAATGTTGGTGCATTTTTATCTTCAACAACAATCCTATTCCTTTTCCCATCTTTCTGAGTTTCTGTTACTATTTTTATACCCTCTATTCGATTGTTTTCAAACCATTTTACTGCCCCATTTATAGAAGCAATAATTTCATTTGAAGGTTTATTTATGTCCATCAACATTAATACGATACCCACTGATTCAGACCCACTGAACGAAGGAAGCTCATAACTACGGGCTTTTGCCGGAGCAAGCGTCACTGAATCATGCTGGGCACACCACACGGTGGGTTTGCCTTCATATACGATTTGTGTATCAAGGAAACATTGAATGCCTTTATTAAATACCTCTCTAGCTCTTGCTTTTGTATCACTGGTTATTTGAAGTGACGCAAATTCTGTATTATCCGAAAATATCTCTTTTAGAAACTTCATGGTATTAACCATGGCATCGTCATTATATGTAATATGACCAGAATATGCTACGCTACCTGTACGAACAGGATAGAATTGAGGCCATCCTCCATTTTTATATTGCGATATAAAAATATAATTAAGTCCTTTTTGAAAAGCCCGTTTATAACGTTCATCCTTATAATGGGAATACACTTTAGCAAGAAACCTTAATTCTGTTATGGTAGCGTCATTGTCAAATGTCGCTCCGATTTCGAACTTGTCTTTTATATAATGTTCTTTCTCAGATTTAGAAAAGGTATGGTGATAATCTTTATTTTTCTCCCATCCTCCGATTTCTTTTTGAGCGAGCAATACATTTTCTGCGACCAATTTTGCCTCGTCTGAACCGTACCATGTTGCTGGCATTTTGGTTGCCACATCTTTCCATCTCTTACCAAGATAATCGGCAGACTCATCTTCCTTACTCTGTGCCAAACAGGTGATTGAGGTCAATGTGATGCCTATTAATGAAATAAGTGTACTAATTTTCATAATCTTTAAATCTATTTTTACTTAAGCCATTTCCATCTTTTTGCCCAGTCCATCAAAAATGCCTCTCGATACTTCGAGACTGTTTTGGCTCCTTGTTGCTCTTCAATAAATAGTTGTGGTTCCGGTCTGTCACTAAACCAGTTGGAGCCAAGTAGATAATCATTCGGATCAATTTTCCCCGGCCAAGGTGTGACGCTGATATATTGACCTGCCTGAGCATCTAATTCGGGAATATCGCTTATGGTCAGATAAGTGCCCGTCTCCGGTTTTTTGGATGAATATCGGATTCCATAATTTCCATTTCCAAGATAATAGCCCGGCCATTTTTGACCTGATATTTCCATAGTAAAGCAAGCTGAGTCCATTGGGATTGAGATCTCAGGGCCTTTAAATCGCCACTCCAATACGGCATAGGCGGCTACTGTATCGCTTGCTGTGCTATTGCCATTGAAAACTGTTCGTGAACTGCGCTTGATTGGGATGAAACTTCCACCCCAACTTTCGCTCATGGGATCATCAGGATCGCCATTCATGACATAAGCGAGTGAAGGGGTATCCCCCATTTTTATTTCACCGGCATAATAATTCTTAAAAGCCTTGCCCATTGTACCCCTTTCCTGAATATAATTATCATAGTATGCATCCCCTTTGATGTCATCCGGTGATTCCGAATCCATGAACCAACCTCTATAGGTGGCATTGGCCTCAATCATCCATAGATCAGCATGATTTTCAGCAATGTATGAGTAGGCATTTACACTCCATTTTTTATTCGGACCACCGATCCAATAGACCTTAATCTTTTTCTTGATTTCAGGGGCATCGTGCAGTGCTTGCGCCAAATCTTCCAAGCCACCCCACACCAATACCCACAGAGGTTGGTCACTTGGTTTTTTGGCACATTTGATGATCCAATCAGAACCTTCAGTAGTGGAATTGCACCCTTTGTATGGTGCGCCAAGAATGGCACCTTGTTTACATACAGCCCGAAGTGAATCAGGATGAGGAAAGCCCGATGACTGTGCTTTCAACCGGGCAAGATCATGCTCATATAGATCGATCATATCCAAAAAATCCTTTTTTCGACCATTTCCATAAGGAGATGATACGAGTCCTTCAATCTCAAAAAGATCGGCGTACATCAATAAGTGGATCGTGGATTGAAAATCATCGGGGTCAGTTCCTCCGATATCTGAACTGATAATAATGCGGTGCTTCAAAGATTTTTGTTCCTTGTTCTTATCAGTGCCACAAAAGAAAAGCAAAAGAGAAAAAACTAATATCAACTTGCTCATGGCACCTTTAAATTTTGTTTGATGATTACCTCTTCTTTCCTTTAATAAAGGGAGCTTCACTTCACTTGAGGAGTAAAAAAAACTTACCATACCTTATACTACACTTTTCATAATGACCAAATTCATTTATTCAACCACACTTTAAATGGAGTCGCCCTTCGATTGCTGATATATATGTCTTCATCGGGTGAAGACAGAAAATCAATTTTTAACCGTCCATTAAAATGTGGATGGACTTTCTTGATGACGGTAAAGTTTAAAATATATTGGCGATTGACTCGAAAGAAGTCTGATGGATTTAGAAGGCCTTCTAATTCATCCAATGTCTCACTAATAATGAAGCGATGATTATCTTTCGTCTTCATGAAAACCAGCTTATCTTCTGAATAAAAATAAGCTATATTAGATACGTTAACAGATTTCATCACGCTACCGGACTTGACCAGAAACCTTGATTTATAATCTTTGCTAATGCTCTTTACTACATTCAAAAGTCGGGTATAATCAATATGCTCAGATGAAAAGTTGTCTTTCATATTTTCGAATTTTTCCATGGATTTATCAAGCTTTTCTTTGCTGATGGGTTTGATAAGGTAGTCAATGCTTTGAAGTTTGAATGCATCTAGTGCATACTGGTCATAGGCCGTTGTAAATATCACCGGGCAATTCAGCTCAACTAGTTTGATGATATCGAAGCTAGTGCCATCAGTAAGTTGAATATCAAGAAAGATTAGATCCGGCAAGGTGTTTTTTTGAAACCAGGAAACAGCCGATTCTACAGAATCCAGTTTTCCTAAGACCTCAGTTGAAGGATCATATTTCAAAATCATTTTTTCCAGCTTAGCTGCTGCCAGATGTTCGTCTTCTACTATTACAACTTTCATCTTATTTTATTTATCAATAATGGTAATTCAACAATAAACTGATCATTCTCAATTTTCACCAAGGGTTTTTGAGACGAAAGCAATTCATATCTTTTCTCAATATTTATTAATCCAGACCCACTATTTCCCTCAAGCAGCTCATCTGATTTTGGAGAATAATTATTACTTACTATTAACAGATCATTTTTAGATTCTACACAAATAATGAGTTTTCCCATTCTTGAAAACTTGTTGTGTTTCAAAGCATTTTCAACCAACATTTGGATAGATAAAGTTGGAACGAATTTTTCAAGAGCTTGCTCGTCAATATTTAATCTGAATTCTAGCTGATGCTCAAATCGTGTATTAATAAGGAAGATATAAGACTTAAGAAAATCCAATTCCGATTTGAGTTGAATAACCTCAGAATCTTTGTTTTTAAGCACATACCGATAAACTTCTGCAAATTTTTCAAGAAACGCTTGAGCAGAATTATTTTCATCATCAATCAAAGAAGATAAGATATTCAGGTTATTAAAAAGAAAATGGGGGTCAAGATGATTTTTTAACGCCAGCAATTCTGATCTTATGGCTTCCTTTTTTGCATCCTCAATTTCAAGTGTGGCTTTCTTCCATTTGGCCAAAAAATATATCCCAAAAAAAATTGAAAAAACAGGTAGAATGATAAAAACAGCATAGACATTTAACAAAGTCATCTGCTGTGAATCTGGTGGAACATCAGTCAGGTTTGATTTGAACAAAAAATAGGATAGGTTGGCACAGATCAAAGTATAGATGCCACTCACCAGTAGCTGGAATAGAATTCTTCTTAATGTGTCATTTTCCCATGGAATTATTTTATTCAACCAGTGATAAATTACATAGTTGCCAATTACCACAAGAAATAAAATGGAAATAACCCAATATGTAGCAATGGTATATATTGTGGTAGTTTCTGAATAATATATAAACCAAACCCCAGCAATTAGGAGCATTAAGATTGAAATGAAAATAATAGACTGTCTACGCAAAATTTAGATTTATTATTTGGGTATAAAAGTTACCGATTTAATTTGTTCCCATGGAACATACTTGGTTTTTGATGCTGTCAGCCAGACCAAAACCCCTTTATTTCCATGGTTTACGTCCCCTTCTTCACCTAACATTATGGATGTGCCATTAGTAAGTGTCACTTGGCTATAATTAAAATTTTGTGGTGTAATACTTTGTATTATTGAAAAGGGGATAAAGTACTTTGATCCATTTGTCTTTCCATCTAAAATTTCGATATCCCAAGTCTCGTCAAGATCATAAACTAGCCTGCCCTTAAAGGAATTGCCTTCAATAGTTTCTACTTTCCCATATAAAGGTTTAGGTGATCCAAAATCCGAATACTCAGGAGATTTAAAACCCGGTTTTGTAAAATCAATCCTAATGAGGCTTGACCAGTTTAAGTTGATCATTCCAGTATTCTCTGTCTTTATAAAAATACCATCATTTTCTTTGTCAACATCTGATGATCCTCTCAGGAATAATTCCGAGCCATTTTTCAAGGTTATTATAGATCCTTTACTTTCTGGTTGCAAGCTTGAGATATTACCAAATTCAATATTATATTCTACATTTTGATGGTCTCCATCTATCAAATCTTTTTCGAAAGCTTCTTCATTAAAATCCCAGACAATATATCCTTCCAAAGGACCATCTATAGTTAGTACTTTCCCATAAACTCTATTTCCTAGAAAATTTTTCAGATTCCCCGGAGCAAAATGGAAATCAATCTCTTTAATGTTTTTCCACTCAAATTCTATTTTCCCAAGGCTACTGTGATACATAATTATATCATCTCCAATGTCATTTCCCCTTTTGCGCAATTTTATTTTATTACCATCTTTTAGAATAGCGGTGACATACTTATTATCTCTAAAATCCGTGATTTTGGATATATGGCCAAATTGGCATTTGAAGACAAAATTTGTTTTAGGATCTCTGTCTTCCCAAAGTTTCATGAAGCTAAACTCAAAGACTTCATCATTTGCCTCTTTATTTTTTTCATAGTCTTCAATG
The DNA here is from genome assembly GCA_030426345.1 of Bacteroidia bacterium. Lineage (GTDB taxonomy): Bacteria > Bacteroidota > Bacteroidia > Cytophagales > Cyclobacteriaceae > JAAUQL01. The sequence goes on along the minus strand of JAUHYU010000025.1, from coordinate 2,037 downwards.
TCAATTTGTTCCAGTATCTGTGGCTCATTTTTATTAGCTTCAAACAAATCATCCCAGGCTCCTGCTTCATTATCCCATCTAATTTGCCCTGTGTAGCTTTGATTATTCTTCAAGGTTACGGTTCCATAAAGGAACCCCTTATGTTGTTGTGAAAGGGTTTCTTGAATATCAAGAAAAAATGTAAGAAGAATAAATACTAAGAATCTCATGACCTAATTAAGCAATTGGTATTCTAAATCTTTAGAATTTGAGGGAATATTTAGGAGAACCAGATCTCCAGGTGTCAACCCCTTATTGACGATGATTTTGTTGCTGTTTGAATTGCCAACTATAATCTCATTTTTAATAATTTGAAGTCCTCTTTTCAAAAACACATAACTCAATGAATCGCCAGTGCTGTGAAGGCACTCCAGTGGTAAAGCCAAAACTTCAGATTTTTGCAACACAACAATTTCATTGCTTGTTGTCATGCCAGGTTTTAAATCCATATCTGTTTCGTTGATCTCTACCTGAACTTCAAAAACTTTAGCATCACCTGATGGCATAGCTTCTCCAACATTGGCAATATTTCTTACAATTCCTGTCAACCTCTTTTCAGGAAATGCATCTATTCCAATTCTGACTTTCTGACCAATATTAATTAACCTGATGTCTACTTCATTCACATAGCATATAGAAATCATTTTTTTAAGGTCTGGAAGGGTTGCAACTATTGGATTTCTGGTGCTTATTGAGGAGCCTTTTTTTATTTTATTGCCACGGTCTTTTCTATAAATCACCATACCATCTTCTGGTGCATAGATCACAAATTGCTCATATAAGCTGGTTAACAATTCGAGGTCTTGGCGATCGTCAAGCAGGTCTATATTTCTACGCCTCATGCTTGTTGTAGCCTTTTCTTTCCGCAGTATATAATCTTCCTTGGCCAAATCGTAATCCATTTCAGCTTCCTTTAGCGCTAATTCTGCCTGCTGAATGGTTGCTGGCGGCTCATACTTAGAACCTCTCAACTCCAATTTTCTCCTTTCCACATTTAAAAGCTTTTTCTTGAGTTCGTCTCGCCTGGCCCTAAGATCAAGTGCTGTATCAATCTGAGTACTTTCATAATTATTGAGGCTTTCTTCACCATCAAGTTCTTCATTTCTTATCTTATCACCTATTTCAGTTCGATCTAATGTAGCTACATATTCACCTTTCTTCACAATTGTTCCTTCCTCAACCATATCTTCAATCTTTACTGACCACACTCTTGCATTTACTAATCTTACGGGTCCCATGATTGGGGCCGAATTTTTAGCCTCCAGTTCCCCTGAGTTTATTACAGTTACTTCGAATGGCTCATACGTCAGTTCAATTGAAATATCTTTATCACCGGTTGACTTTGTCTTAAATGAAATAATTGCAATAACAACTATTGTAAAAAATGTAGCCAGTAAGATTAATTTCTTTTTCATTAAATATAGTTTTCACAAATATTTGTTATCTATTAGAATTATTGAATAAGTATCGGATGAGTGCCACGAAAAATTGGATGAATGAAGGTATTCTTCAAAACAGACACACACCTCTCACATTTGAAATCTGATTAGATAGAAAATTCCCACTATTAAGTGCCAATATCCTGAATAGTTGGAAATCATCTTCAGTGACCTTCCTACTAACCTCATTACAAAATCAGAATATTAATTGAAGAAGTTATAGTAGTATATAGTGTGTGTGAAAAGCTTGCTGACAATAATGGGTCAACTTACGCATTTACCCAAATCAACCGTTGACCTTTTGAATTGACAAAACAAACATATTGCCTTCCGTAAAAAGGAAGGTTTTTTTCTGCTGAGGATTGATCCTTCACGTTTCAATTCTTTGATTGCAGAATAATTATCTTTTCAGCAATAAATCGGAAGTATCAGCGGCACAATAGGTTTTAAAATCCTCAATAGAATAATGAAAATTACTATCCGAGGGCTCAAGTTGAACGAAATTGATGTCTTTAAAATATTGTGTGCTATTACTGTTGATTTTTCGATGGTATGAAGC